>JBIISS010000005.1:0-16340 GCA_044340895.1 Microbacteriaceae bacterium | reverse complement strand
CCCGACTTGGCACTGCCGGTGTGTGTTGCGTTGATTTCAATCCCCACGGCGATGCCACGACCGGCCGCGTGAATGTTGGAAGAAATCGAACCCATGCTTTCACCAAGGACCACATAGGCGCCACCGAGCAGAATTCCGAACGACTGTGTGTTCCCCTCGACGGGCATTGTCGCAATGGAATGCTCCGCGGTGAGTTCGTGAAACTCAATCCCCATTTTTGCGCACAGCTTGCCAGCGTCAACACCGACCAGCGCTTCGAGGTTCAGGGGCTCGGGGAGTTGGCTCCGCTTCACGTCTGCTCCTTTGATTAGGCTTACCTCGTGACTGACGAAAAGAAGCCTACCCTCCTGCTCATCGATGGTCATTCTCTCGCGTTCCGAGCGTTTTATGCCCTTCCGGTCGAGAGTTTTCGAACCGACGACGGCCAGCACACCAACGCAATTCATGGTTTCTTGTCGATGCTGTTGAACCTGCTCGCCAAAGAGAAACCCACGCACCTCGGCGTCGCCTTTGATATCTCTCGCTTCAGTTTTCGCACCCGTGAGTACCCCGACTACAAGGCCACGAGAGGAGAGACTCCTGCGGAGTTCATCGGCCAGGTGCCCCTGTTGCAAGACGCACTGCACGCAATGAACATTGTCACCATCACCAAAGAAGACTTCGAAGCGGACGACATCCTGGCGACGCTGGCTTACCAAGGAGAACGCGACGGCTATCGTGTGCTCGTTGTCTCGGGAGACCGCGACACAATTCAACTCGTCAACGAGAACGTCACGTTGCTCTACCCATCGACGCAGGGAGTTTCGGCTCTCACTCGTTACGACCCGGACAAGGTTCGGGAGCGCTACGGAATCAATCCGGAGCAATACCCCGAGATTGCTGCGCTCGTGGGCGAAACGAGTGACAACCTGCCCGGCATCCCGAAGGTGGGCGAAAAGACCGCCGTCAAGTGGATCACTCAGTACGGATCACTCGACGCGATTCTTGCGTCGGCCGACGAGATCACCGGCAAGGTTGGCGAATCACTCCGCGAGCACAAAGACAACGCGATCCGAAATCGCCGATTGAATCGGCTTGTGACGGATGTCGAACTGCCCGTCGGACCAGGTGACCTCGCCCATGGTTCCTTCAACGTGGATGCCGTGCGCGAGGTCTTCACGCGACTCCAATTTCGCACGCTCCAAGAACGCGTGCTCAAGCTCGCTGGCGCTCCGAGCACGGAGTCGCAATCCGAGGGTGACTCGGCGACCGCGACAGCTGCGAAGGGATCCGCACGCACATCCGGCGATACGCCCCCTGCTCGCATTTCTGCGCCTGGTCACGCTGTCGTAGATGTCGGAACGTGTCCAGCACCGCAGGTACTTCTTGACGAAGAACTCGCGGCATGGATTCATCGTGCGGGAGAAGCCGCCCCGCAGGGGATAGCGGTTCATGTCCAGCTCGTCGGTTCCGCGATAACGGGTGTGGGTTTGGCGACACCTGATTCGTGCGTGACGATTCCGTGGAATCCAGGTGCGGACATTGCGCCCCTGCGTGAGCTCTTGGCTGGAACCACGCCCGTGATGTTCTACGCGGCGAAACCGCAGATCAAAGCACTCGCGACGAGCCAATTCAACACAACGACGGTCTCGTGCGACGCGGAGCTTGCCGATTGGATTGTGCGGCCCGACGTTTCTACGCGCTCATTGCACGCACTCGTTCTCTCGACGTTTGGTGTTGAACTCCCCGTCGGTGATCCAAACGCCCTCATCGAAGACGGCGCACTCTCGTCGGGCGAACTTGCCTGGTGGACCGGCCGACTCGCTCACGCGCTGACCGAGCGGCTCTCGGCAACCGACCTTGCTCTCATGCTCGAGATCGAGTTGCCTTCGCTCCTTTCTTTAGCTGCGATGGAAAACCGGGGCGTGCAGGTCAATGCATCGAAGCTGGCCGAGCTGTCAACGGAGCTGGGCGAGCGCGCGGCGAGCGCACAGGCGAAGGCATTCGCTGAAATCGGCAAAGAGGTTAATCTCGCGAGTCCCAAGCAGCTTCAAGAGGTTCTTTTTGATCAGTTGCAAATGCCTAAGACGCGTCAGACCAAGACCGGTTACACAACCGATGCTGCTGCGCTAACAGACCTGCAAATCAGCAACCCTCATCCGTTCCTCGATGCGTTGCTCGACTTTCGTGACACGACGAAACTGCGACAGATTGTGGATGTACTCGCTGGGTCAATCGGCTCAGACAAGCGCATCCACACCACGTATGTTCAAACCGGCACGTCGACGGGACGACTCTCATCGGCAAACCCAAATCTGCAGAACATCCCCGTGCGAACAGCAGACGGACGGCGCATCAGGGAAGCGTTCGAAGTCGGCGATGGGTACGAATGCCTGCTGACGGCGGACTATTCGCAAATCGAAATGCGCGTCATGGCCCACTTCTCGCAGGATGCCGGTCTCATCGAGGCATTTCACTCTGGTGAAGACCTGCACCGGTTCGTCGGCGCTCGTGTCTTTGGGGTCGAGCCCGCAGAGGTCACGGCCGAGATGCGAACCAAGGTCAAGGCGATGAGCTACGGACTTGCCTACGGGCTGAGCGCGTTCGGACTCGCTCGGCAGCTGAAGATTGCTCAATCCGAGGCCAAGACTCTGATGACGGACTACTTTGCGCGATTCGGGGGAGTGCGTGATTACCTTCGCGGTGTCGTCGAGCAAGCTCGCGAAAACGGATACACCGAAACCCTCTTTGGTCGTCGTCGTCCGTTCCCCGACCTGCAAAGCCCAAACCGCGTGCTTCGAGACAACGCCGAGCGCGCGGCGCTGAACGCACCAATGCAGGGAACCGCAGCAGACATCATGAAGATTGCCATGAACGGGATTGAGTCGGACTTGCACGCGAAGGGGCTTGCGTCACGGCTTCTGATGCAGGTGCACGACGAATTGATTGTTGAGATCGCGTCAGGGGAATGGGATGCCGTCGAACCCATCGTGCGCGACCGCATGAGTAATGCAGCTCAATTGCGCGTTCCGCTCGACGTGCAAGTCGGCCGCGGAAACGAGTGGAACGAAGCCGCCCACTAATGGGATAGCCTTGAACGCGCGTGTTTTTGCGCGTTCCTATCCGCATGCCTGCGTGTCGAAGGATGACCACCCAGTGTGATTCCTATTCGACATGTTCGCCCGAGTAAAGCCCCATATGGAGCAACATTTCATGACATCAGCAACGACCAAGGTAACCAAGCAGATTGCCATCAACGACATCGGATCTGCAGAGGATTTCCTCGCCGCCGTCGAAAAGACACTAAAGTTCTTCAACGACGGAGACCTGATCTCCGGCACCGTTGTAAAGATTGACCGCGACGAGGTTCTGCTCGACGTCGGCTACAAGACGGAGGGTGTCATCCCCTCGCGCGAACTGAGCATCAAGCACGACGTCGACCCCAACGAGGTCGTTTCCGTGGGCGACTCAGTCGAAGCACTCGTTCTTCAGAAAGAAGACAAAGAGGGTCGCCTCATCCTCTCCAAGAAGCGCGCCCAGTACGAGCGTGCGTGGGGCGATGTGGAGCGCATCCGTGACACGGATGGCGTCGTCACTGGCTCCGTCATTGAGGTTGTCAAAGGTGGGCTCATCGTAGACATCGGTCTTCGCGGATTCCTTCCCGCCTCGCTCATCGAGCTTCGTCGCGTTCGTGACCTCACGCCGTACCTCGGCCAGGAAATCGAGGCCAAGATTCTCGAGCTCGACAAGAACCGTAACAACGTCGTGCTGTCACGCCGTGCGCTTCTCGAGCAGACGCAGTCGGAGAGCCGCAGCACGTTCCTGGTGAATCTGCAGAAGGGTCAGATCCGTAAGGGTGTCGTTTCGTCCATCGTGAACTTCGGTGCTTTCGTAGACCTCGGTGGCGTTGACGGTCTCGTCCACGTGTCGGAACTCAGCTGGAAGCACATTGAGCACGCCAGCGAGGTTGTCGAAGTTGGACAAGAGGTCACCGTCGAGGTTCTCGAGGTGGACATGGACCGCGAGCGAGTATCGCTTTCGCTCAAGGCAACTCAGGAAGACCCATGGCAGGTATTCGCGCGCACGCACGCAATCGGTCAGGTTGCTCCTGGAAAGGTCACCAAGCTCGTCCCATTCGGCGCGTTTGTCCGTGTCGCTGACGGAATCGAAGGACTCGTGCACATCTCGGAGCTTTCGGGTAAGCACATCGAACTCGCAGAGCAGGTCGTCTCTGTGGGCGATGACGTGTTCGTGAAGGTCATCGACATCGACCTCGAGCGTCGTCGCATCTCGTTGAGCCTCAAGCAGGCCAACGAAGGTGTCGACACCGAGGGCACCGAGTTTGACCCGGCTCTCTACGGTATGGTCACCGAATACGACGACAAGGGCAACTACAAGTACCCAGAAGGCTTCGACCCGGAGACCAACGAATGGCGCGACGGATTCGACTCGCAGCGCGAGAAGTGGGAGCTGGACTACTCAGCTGCTCAGGCGCGTTGGGAGCAGCACAAGAAGCAGGTCGCCGCTATGCGCGAGGCTGAGGCAAAGGTCGTTGAAAAGGTCGCCACCGATGGGGATGCCGCTCAGACGTCGTTCTCGTCAGCTGAGGAGTCGGCAGGAACGCTGGCCGACGACGAATCGCTCGCCGCTTTGCGCGACAAGCTCGCCGAGGGCTAAACACGAGCCATGAAGCGGGCCAGCACCTCCATCGTGATGTGCTGGCCCGCTCTTTTTGTGGCGTGTGGTTAGTTTGCAACTTGTCTAGGCTCGAACAATGAGAGTCGTTGCCCTCACGGGGGGAATTGCGTCGGGCAAGAGCACCGTGGCCGAAATGTTTCGCGAGCTCGGTGCAGTGTGCATTGACGCAGACGATGTCTCACGTGAAGTCGTGGAGCCCGGTACTCCCGGGCTTCGCGACATCGTAACCGCGTTTGGTGGTGACGTTCTCAGCGACGGTCACCTCAATCGCGAGGCACTTGGTCGCATTGTGTTTGGCGACGCGTCTGCTCGTGCTCGGCTCAACAGCATCGTGCATCCCCTCGTGCGCGCGCGCTCGGAGGAATTTTTCGAAGATGCGCGCACCGCAAACCCGGACGCGATCATCATCTACGCAATTCCTTTGCTGGTGGAGGCTGGTTCCGAGCGATCTTTCGACGCCATAATCACCGTTTCGGCGAACGAAGAAACGCGGGTGAAGCGCTTGGTTTCAGCGCGAGGCATGACTGAAGCGGAGGCTCGTGCTCGCGTCTCTGCCCAGGCCAGTGAGGCTCAACGTTTGGCAATTGCAGACCACGTCATCGACACCAACGGCTCTCTCGAGCAAACGCGGGCTCAAGTCGATGAAATCTGGCGCGAACTGCGCACTGCCTAGACTTGGATCATGGAGCCGACTCGCACGAAGAATCCTTTCCGTGTGGTCAGCGACTACACACCGAGTGGTGATCAGCCCGGTGCAATTGCAGATTTGACTCAGCGCATCAATGCAGGTGAGACCGATGTTGTGCTTCTCGGGGCAACGGGAACCGGAAAGTCCGCGACAACAGCCTGGCTGATTGAGAGCGTTCAACGACCAACTCTGATTTTGGCCCACAATAAAACCCTCGCGGCGCAACTTGCCACGGAGTTCAGAGAACTCATGCCCGACAACGCTGTTGAGTACTTTGTTTCGTACTACGACTATTACCAACCTGAAGCGTACGTTCCTCAAACTGACACCTTCATCGAAAAGGACTCCTCGACCAACGCCGAGGTCGAACGTCTTCGCCACAGCACGACGAACTCACTGCTGACTCGGCGAGATGTGGTTGTGATTTCAACCGTCTCGTGCATTTACGGTTTGGGTGAGCCATCTGAGTACCTCGACGCCATGCTCAATCTCACCGTCGGCGATCGAATCTCCCGCGACGCGATTTCACGCCGCTTTGTGGACATGCAGTATGCGCGCAACGATATCGACTTCTCCCGCGGCAACTTTCGAGTCCGCGGTGACACCATTGAGATCATTCCGATGTATGAAGAGTTGGCCATCCGCATTGAGATGTTCGGCGATGAGATTGAAGCGCTCTACACACTGCACCCACTCACGGGCAACGTGGTCGAGAAGCTTGAGTTCGTTTCGGTATTTCCCGCCTCGCACTACGTCGCGAGCACGGCGGTAATGCAGCGCGCGATTGGCACGATTCGCTCGGAATTGGCTGAACGACTAGAGGAGCTCGAAGGACAAGGAAAGCTACTCGAGGCGCAGCGTCTCAAAATGCGCACCACCTTTGACCTCGAAATGATGCAACAGATTGGCTTCTGTTCTGGCGTCGAGAATTATTCACGACACATCGACCAACGCGCTCCGGGTCAACCGCCAAAGTGTCTGCTCGACTACTTTCCAGATGATTTCCTCTGCGTCATTGACGAATCCCACGTGACTGTTCCGCAAATAGGTGGGATGCACGAGGGCGATGCCTCGCGCAAGCGCACGCTTGTCGAGCACGGCTTTCGTCTCCCCAGTGCCCTCGACAATCGACCGCTGCGGTTCGACGAGTTCAAAGGGCGCGTCGGTCAGACTGTCTACTTGTCGGCGACGCCGGGAAAGTACGAGATGGGCCACGCCGACGGTATTGTCGAGCAAATCATCCGCCCCACCGGCCTCGTCGACCCACAGGTCGTCGTTAAACCTTCGAAGGGCCAGATTGACGACCTGCTCGAACAGATTCGGGTGCGCGCCGCCAAAGACGAGCGTGTTCTGGTCACGACTCTGACCAAGAAGATGGCCGAGGAGCTCACCGACTTCTTGACCGAGGCGGGCGTTCGCGTTCGGTACCTGCACTCCGACGTGGACACGCTTCGACGCGTCGAATTGCTGACCGAGTTGCGCCAGGGAGTATTCGATGTGCTTGTCGGCATAAACCTGTTGCGCGAAGGTCTCGATCTTCCCGAAGTGTCGCTCGTGAGCATCCTCGATGCTGACAAGGAGGGCTTCCTTCGATCAACCACGTCGCTCATTCAAACAATTGGACGCGCGGCGCGAAACGTATCCGGCGAGGTGCACATGTACGCCGACGTCATGACGGACTCAATGACACGCGCGATTGATGAAACAAACCGCCGCCGGGAAAAGCAAGTCGCCTACAACGTCGAGCGAGGGATTGACCCACAGCCGCTGCGCAAAAAGATTGCTGACATCACGGCGATGCTCGCCCGCGAGGAGGCGGACACCGTCGAACTTCTCGGCGAGATTGACAGGTCGGGCCGCAAAGGTTCCAGGAATCAGTCAGGTGCGGATGCCATGCGCGGTGTGAGCGGTCGACGCGCCATCGCCGGCGACGGTATCGAAGCGCTCGAGTCTCTCGTCG
Source organism: Microbacteriaceae bacterium (assembly GCA_044340895.1). Taxonomy (GTDB): domain Bacteria; phylum Actinomycetota; class Actinomycetes; order Actinomycetales; family Microbacteriaceae; genus RFQD01. The sequence goes on along the minus strand of JBIISS010000005.1, from coordinate 9,015 downwards.
CCGAGTTGAACGGCCAGATGCTTGAAGCTGCAGCCGAACTCAAGTTCGAACTTGCGGCCCGCATTCGAGACGAATTGGGCGAGATCAAGCGCGAGCTTCGTGCCATCAGCCGCGCGGGGCACGACTAGCCGAGCCGTAGACTCGACCCGTGACTGCACCACATTCTCGAGATTTCGACACGCTGTCGGTTCGAGGCGCCCGCGTTCACAATCTTCAGAATGTCGACGTCGACATGCCCAGAAACTCGCTCGTGGTGTTCACCGGGCTTTCCGGTTCAGGCAAATCGTCTCTCGCTTTTGACACCATCTTCGCCGAGGGCCAACGACGATACGTCGAGTCGCTGTCGGCGTATGCCCGACAGTTTCTTGGCCAAGTTGACCGTCCGGATGTTGACTTTATTGAAGGTCTCAGCCCGGCTGTCTCTATTGATCAGAAATCGACGAACCGCAACCCACGCTCCACGGTGGGAACGATAACTGAGATCTACGACTACATGCGTTTGCTGTGGGCGCGCATCGGAATCGCACATTGCCCGGAGTGTGGCGAGGTCATCCAGTCACAAACCGTGCAGCAAATTGCGGACAAGCTGATGATGCTCGAGGACGGAACGCGCTTTCAAGTCGTCGCTCCGATTGTGAGCCAGAAAAAGGGCGAGTTTGCCGACCTGTTCGGCGAATTGAGCGCTGCCGGATACGCCCGAGCGTTGGTCGATGGCGAGACGGTGTCACTCGCGGATGTGCAACCCCTCAAGAAGAGCTTCAAGCACGACATTTCCGTCATCGTTGACCGTCTTGTCTCAGGCTCTGACATTCTGGGGCGCCTGACAGACAGTCTCGAGACCGGACTCAAACTCGCCAACGGGACGGTTGTAATCAACTACGTCGACCGCGAAGGTGACACGGCCAACGAAACGTACAGTGAGAAGCTCTCGTGTCCGAACCAGCACGCCCTCGCTATCTCAGAGATTGAACCCCGCACATTCTCGTTCAACGCACCTTTTGGTGCGTGTCCTACGTGCAGTGGGCTGGGCACTCGAATGTCGGTCGACGATGAACTCCTTCTCGGCGACCCTGCACTCAGCATCGACGACGGCGTAATCGTTCCATGGGCAACACAGGGCAAGGGTCTGTTTCAGTACTACGAGAAGCTGCTCAAGGGCTTGGCTGCTGACCTCGAATTCTCACTGGCAACGCCGTGGCAAGATCTCGACGAAGACACGCGTGAAGCTGTTCTCTACGGCAACAACTTCAACGTACGTGTCAAGTGGAAGAACAGGTACGGTCGCGAGATTCAATACTCGTCTGGTTTTGAGGGCGTTGTTCCTTACATTGAGCGACAGTACCTTCAGGCCGAGACGGATGTGCAGCGTGCACGCTGGGCCGAGTACCTGCGTGAAGTGCCCTGCCAGGACTGCGACGGGGCTCGACTGAAGCCTGAGGTTCTCGCCGTCAAAATCAACGACAAGAGCATCGCCGACATCACGCGAGTTTCTCTGCTCGAAGCTCGTGACTTCATGGACAACCTTGAACTCACTGATCGACAAGCTCACATTGCCGCTCAAGTTCTTCGAGAAATTCGCGCGCGGCTGAACTTCTTGATCGAAGTTGGCTTGACGTACCTCGACCTTGCGCGGAGTGCGGGATCTCTGTCGGGCGGCGAAGCGCAGCGCATCCGGTTGGCAACTCAGATTGGCTCTGGACTAACCGGCGTACTGTACGTCCTAGATGAGCCCAGCATCGGGCTCCACCAGCGCGATAATCGCCGACTCATCGACACGTTGCTCAAACTTCGTGACCTCGGCAACACACTTATCGTGGTTGAGCACGATGAGGACACCATCCACACGGCCGACTGGATTGTCGATATTGGTCCTGGGGCTGGCGTGCACGGTGGTCGAGTCGTGCACTCAGGTTCGGTCTCGGACATGCTCGCGAACACCGAATCGCTGACGGCTGATTACCTCAGTGGCCGAAAGTCCATTGCGATTCCTAAGAAGCGCCGCCCCGTCGACAAAGACCGTATGGTGACAGTTGTCGGCGCGCAGGCCAATAACCTCAAAAAGGTGACGGCGTCTTTCCCTCTGGGCACTCTCACGGCGGTCACCGGCGTGAGTGGCTCTGGCAAGTCTTCCTTGGTCAACGACATTCTCTATCGAGTGCTTGCCAACAAGTTGAACGGAGCTCGCAATGTGCCCGCTCGTCACACTCGGGTCGACGGCCTCGAGCACCTCGATAAAGTTGTGCACGTCGACCAGGCACCCATCGGACGCACGCCGCGATCCAACCCGGCAACCTACACCGGCGTATTCGATCGAATTCGAACCCTTTTCTCTGAAACTGCCGAATCAAAAATGCGCGGATATCAGCCTGGTCGATTCTCCTTCAATGTCAAAGGCGGCCGCTGCGAGGCCTGCGCGGGTGATGGCACGATCAAGATCGAGATGAACTTTCTGCCCGATGTTTACGTCGATTGTGAAGTGTGCCACGGCGCGCGTTACAACCGCGAAACGCTGCAGGTGCATTACAAGGGCAAGACGATTGCCGATGTACTCGATATGCCGATCGCCGAGGCGGCCGACTTTTTTGAGCCAGTGTCAAGCATCCATCGCTATCTGCAGACCCTGGTCGAGGTTGGCTTGGGCTACGTGCGACTCGGGCAAAGTGCGACCACACTGTCGGGTGGCGAAGCTCAACGCGTGAAGCTTGCGACGGAGTTGCAGAAGCGGTCTAACGGTCGAAGCATCTACGTTTTGGATGAACCGACCACCGGTCTTCACTTCGAAGACGTGCGCAAACTCTTGCTCGTGCTGAACAGTTTGGTCGACAAGGGAAACACCGTCATCGTGATTGAACACAATCTCGACGTAATCAAATCGGCAGACTGGTTGCTCGACCTCGGACCCGAGGGCGGTGCCGGCGGTGGCTACCTCATCACGGAAGGCACTCCAGAAGCCGTGGCAAAGAACAATGACAGTCACACGGCCGTGTTCCTTCGTGAAATTCTCACGACGAAGTAACCACCATGAGTGAGGCGCTCGCATACCGACCGGCGACGGGTGACATCCCGACGAATCCCGGCGTCTATCGTTTTTTCGACTCCAACGGACGAATCCTGTACGTCGGCAAGGCCAAGAATCTACGTGCCCGGCTAACCAGCTATTTCGCTCCGCTCCACACTCTGCACGAGCGAACGCGCCGAATGGTCACGAGTGCCTCGAATGTTTTGTGGACTGTAGTGAACACTGAGTTCGAAGCTCTGCAACTCGAGTTCACGTGGATCAAGGAGTTCGAACCGCCGTTCAATATCCAGTTTCGCGACGATAAGTCTTATCCGTATCTGGCGATAACGATGGGCGAGGATGTACCACGTGTTTTCGTGACCCGAAAGCGCGGCATTCCTGGCGCTAAGTACTTTGGACCGTATACAAAAACATGGGCAATTCGAGAGACCCTCGAACAGGTTCTTCGCGTGTTTCCTGTTCGGTCGTGCTCAGATGGCGTGTACCGCAAGGCAGCCGCCGCGAACCGTCCCTGCTTGCTCGGCGACATCGGCCGTTGCGCGGCTCCGTGCGCCGGCCGCGTCACACCCGAAGATCATCGCACGATTGCTACTGAACTCGGCGCGTTCATGGCCGGAAAGAACGATGGCTACGTCGAGCAACTTCGTAGCGAGATGCGCGACGCGAGTGAGCGTCAAGACTACGAACGCGCGGCAAAGCTCCGAGACGGGATCGAAGCGTTGCAGACCGTCGCGTCCAAAAGTGCTGTTGTATTGGATGACGCAATCGATGCCGACGTATTTGGCGTCGCCCGTGACGAACTCACGGCTGCGGTTCATGTTTTCCGCGTCAGAGGTGGTCGAATTCGTGGCGTGCGAGCCTGGACTGTCGATACCGAACTTGACGCCAGCGATACTGATTTCTGTGACTCCATGTTGCGAGCCGCGTACGAGTCTGGCGACGAGATTCCGGGCGACGTCATTGTCCCGTTCATTCCTGATGACGCAGAGGTGCTTTCGAGGTGGTTGACGGAACAACGCCGCGACCGCCTTGACGACGTTCGGGCGGCGCGAGTCAAGATACGAATTGCTCAACGAGGAACTCTGGCAACGCTGGCCGGCACGGTCACCGAAAACGCGATGCAAGCGCTGGCCCTTCACCGCACTAAGCGCTCGTCTGATTACGTGACACGCACGACAGCGCTCACGGATCTTCAAGAAGCCCTCGGCTTGCCTGGGGCTCCGCTGCGAATCGAATGTTTCGACGTTTCGCACCTGGGCGGAACGAAAGTTGTTGGGTCGATGGTCGTTTTCGAGGATGGCCTTCCCAAGAAGGCGCACTATCGCAAGTTCTCGATTGCCGCGACAACAGACGATACAGATTCAATTGCTCAGCTCATCACCCGACGCGTCTCCCGGCTGGACGACTCGGCCGAATCCGACACGACTGGTTTTGCGTATCCTCCTGGACTCTTGATCGTTGACGGTGGAAAGCCGCAGGTCGAAGCTGCCGCCCGCTCACTTCGAGAGTTGGGGCGCAGTGACATTCCCGTTTGTGGTCTTGCCAAGCGCCTCGAAGAAGTGTGGCTCGCGGGGGAGTCTTTCCCGGTGATTCTTCCCCGTAACTCCAATGCTCTATTTCTCTTGCAACGCGTGCGCGACGAAGCGCACCGATTCGCGATTTCATTTCAGCGCCAAAAGCGAAAGTCTGACGTGCGTTCGGAGTTATCTGAGATCGCCGGATTGGGTCCCAAGCGAGTGTCGGCGTTGCTCACTCACTTTGGTTCAGTCACGGCGCTTCGAAGCGCTCCAATTGCAGACATCGCGGCTGTTCCCGGTATCACCGCGGGGCTTGCCGAGCGCATTGTTTCGGCGATTTCTCGCGAACCGGGCAAAGACCCCACCGGGTAGTCTGGAGTCGGAGGGGCAAGCAAGTTATGGCTCAGATGGACACCAGTGAACAGCGCGTGCTGATTGTCACCGGCATGTCTGGCGCCGGCCGCTCCACAGTTGGCAATGCCCTCGAAGACATGGGTTGGTACGTCGTCGACAACCTACCTCCCCAGATGCTGCGGCCGCTCATCGAGCTCGCAGGTCGTGCTGAGGAGTCTTTACCCAAGATTGCCGCCGTCGTTGACGTTCGCGGGGCATCATTCTTCTCTGACCTGCAAGACATTCTGCAATCAGTTCGTGCTGGCGTGGACTTGCGCATTCTTTTTCTTGACGCAACAGACTCGACGCTGGTTCGCCGATTCGAAGCTGTTCGCCGACCCCACCCACTTCAGGGTGACGGCACCATTCTGGATGGCATCGCTGCCGAGCGTGCCCGCATGAACGAGATGCGCGAGAACAGTGACATCGTCATTGACACCAGCGATTACAACATTCATCAGCTTTCCTCGGCCGTTAGCGAGCTTTTCGCCGACGCAACGTCCGTCGGAGTGCGCGTAACCCTGCAGTCATTTGGCTTCAAGTACGGCACGCCAACAGACGCTGACATGATTGCCGATGCGCGCTTCTTGCCGAATCCGTTCTGGGAGCCGGAGCTGCGATCATTGACGGGTCTAGACACGTCAGTTTCCGATTTCGTGCTGGCGCAACCCGGAGCCTCAGAATTCATTGACCGGTTTGCCGCCATGCTCGAACCCGTTCTCGCCGGCTACCAGCGCGAAAACAAGAAGCGTGTGCTCATCGCTGTCGGGTGCACCGGCGGTAAGCATCGTTCAGTCGCGATTGTGGAAACTCTAGCGAATAGGCTCGCGTCGGTTCCCAACATCACGGTGAATGTCAAGCACCGTGATTTTGGGCGTGAGTAATGGCGATAAAATCTCGAAGGAGTACGCGGGAGGTGTGCACATGTCATTGACGGAGACCGTCACTCAGGAACTCTTGAAGGTGACCGCGGCACGCACGCCGACGCGCGCGGCTGAACTCGCGACAATGCTTCGGCTTGCCGGTGGACTTCACAACATCGCGGGTCACATCGCCGTTGAGGTTGAGCTGGAGAATCAGGAAATTGCAGCGCGAATTCGCCGCGACATCGCTGAGATCTATGGCCTCAAGAGTGAAGGGCGCATGAGCCCGTCTTCTGGATCCCGTTCGGCACCCATTTTCTTGGTGCGAGTTCTTGACGGGGGAGAGACACTTGCTCGTCAAACCGGACTGCTCGATGCCCGACGTCGGCCGATCCGAGGACTCCCAAACAAGATCACAACGGCGAATGTGGAAGACCTGGCGGCTGTCTGGCGCGGCGCGTATCTGGCCGCCGGAGCCGTGACCGATCCTGGTCGCAGCGCGGCCCTGGAAATTGCGTGCCCCACAAACGAGGTGGCGATGGCCCTCGTCGGAGCGGCCGCTCGTTTGGGCGTCACGGCAAAGGCGCGTGAAGTGCGGGGGATGCATCGGGTTGTCGTGAGAGAAGATGAGTCGATTTCACAACTCTTGACCCTTATGGGAGCGAAGAACGCTGTTACCGAGTGGGAGGATTTGCGTCAGCGCCGCGAAGTACGCGCCAACGCAAACCGACTCGTCAACTTTGATGATGCGAATCTTCGCCGAAGCGCTCAGGCCGCTGTCGCTGCCTGTGCCCGGGTTGAACGCGCCCTCGAAATCTTAGGACCTGATATCCCAGACCATTTGGCCTACGCTGGCAGACTGCGACTCGACTTTAGAGATGCGAGTCTCGACGAGCTCGGTCATCACGCGAATCCGCCCATGACCAAGGATGCTGTCGCGGGACGAATTCGTCGCTTACTGGCAATGGCAGACAAGCGGGCATCCGATCTCGGAATAGACAACACGTCAGCAAACTTGCCGGACGACCTCGACGACTAAGTCTCATAAAATCAAGGGGTGCGTCATCACGGGCGCTTCTCTTTCAACACAACAAGGAGCACCTGAAAAATGGCAATTTACAGCCTTCCTGAATTGAACTACGACTACTCCGCATTGGCTCCGCACATCAGTGCGCAGATCATGGAACTGCACCACAGCAAGCACCACGCTGCTTACGTTGCCGGTGCCAACACTGCGTTGGAGAAGTTGGCGGAGGCACGTGACGCGAATGACTTCGCGAACATCAACCGCCTGCAGAAGGATCTTGCGTTCCACCTTGGCGGCCACACCAACCACAGCATTTTCTGGAAGAACCTGACGCCCGACTCACAGGAACGCCCCACCGGCGAACTCGCTGCCGCCATCGACGAGTTCTTCGGATCGTTCGATAAGTTCCGTGCACACTTCAACGCCGCCGCTCTCGGGCTTCAGGGCTCGGGATGGGCCTTCTTGGCCTGGGACGCCATCGGCGGCCAGCTCATCATTGAACAGCTCTACGACCAGCAGGGAAATATCGCTGCTGCAACGACCCCTCTTCTGATGCTCGACATGTGGGAGCACGCGTTCTACCTCGACTACAAGAACGTCAAGGGCGACTACGTCACCGCGTTCTGGAACATCGTGAATTGGGATGACGTCGCAACTCGCTTCGCTGCCGCCCGCTCGGGGGCAGCTGGCCTGCTGCTAGTCTGATTTTTGTCGCTTGAGGATGCGCGATGGCTCGGTTCCTCGCGCATCTTCCCAATCAGGTAATCCCCATTTGTAAATCACATTCCACATCAGGAGAACAACTGTGACCGTAAAGGTTGGCATCAACGGCTTTGGCCGCATTGGCCGCAACTACTTCCGCGCCGCTCTGGCGCAGGGCGCTGACATCGAAATCGTCGCCGTCAACGATTTGAGCGACAACAAGGGTCTTGCACACCTGCTGAAGTACGACTCGGTCACTGGCCGCCTTGATGCGGAGGTTGGCCACTCAGGTGACAGCATCACCGTGAACGGCAAGAAGATCAAGGTGCTCGAAGAGCGCGATCCCGCCAACCTCGGCTGGGGCGACCTCGGCGTAGACATCGTCATCGAGTCGACGGGTCGATTCACCGACGCGAAAGACGCAATCAAGCACCTGGAAGCTGGTGCCAAGAAGGTTCTCATTTCCGCGCCGGCAACCGGTGAAGACGCGACCTTCGTCATGGGAGTCAACGAGCACCTCTACAACCCGGCGACCGACAACATCATCTCGAATGCGTCGTGCACGACGAACTGCCTCGCGCCGCTGGCCAAGGTCTTCAACGACAACTTCGGCATCGAGTCGGGTCTGATGACCACGGTTCACGCGTACACAGCAGATCAGAACTTACAGGATGGTCCGCACAGCGACCTGCGTCGAGCTCGCGCTGCCGCCCTCAACATCGTTCCCTCATCCACGGGTGCCGCGAAGGCTATCGGGCTCGTGTTGCCTGAACTTCAAGGCAAGCTCGACGGCTTCGCGCTTCGCGTTCCAGTTCCGACCGGTTCAATCGTCGACCTCACCGTCGTCACGAAGAAGAAGGCGAGCAAGGATGAGATTCTTGCTGCGTTCAAGGCAGCTGCCGAGGGGCCCATGAAGGGCATCCTGAAGTACACCGAAGACGAGATTGTTTCGAGTGACATCGTCACCGACCCGCACTCGTCCATCTTCGACGCGGGCCTTCTGCGCATCCTGGGCGATCAGGTCAAGCTTTCCAGCTGGTACGACAACGAGTGGGGATACTCCAACCGTCTGGTTGACCTCACCGAGTTCGTCGCTTCCAAGTTCTAAGCCGTGGGATTACGCACGCTCAGCGATCTCGGCAACCTGGCCGGTAGGCGCGTCATTGTTCGTTGTGACCTTAACGTTCCACTTAAGGAAACCGTCATTACGGATGATGGACGCATCCGCGCCTCAATTCCGACACTGAACGCTCTCGTTGAGCAAGGCGCGCGGGTCGTGGTTGTCAGTCACCTGGGTCGACCTGACGGTGCGCCCGACCCCGCGTATAGCCTTCGTCCAGTCGCTGCCCGGCTCGAAGAATTGATAGGTCGTCCGGTTGGATTCTCGTCCGAGACCGTGGGCGCCGAAGCCAATCACGCTGTCAGCGAACTGGAGAATGGAAGCCTGCTCGTTCTCGAGAACCTGCGTTTCAACGCGGGCGAGACGGCCAAGGA
>JBIISS010000098.1:0-4804 GCA_044340895.1 Microbacteriaceae bacterium | reverse complement strand
ACCACCTGAATCGTGTCGGTTCGCACGCCTTCGCGGTCGGGGCCAGAATCCCCTCCGAGCACAAGGATGTTGTACTGCCCGTCAATCGGCGGGTCACTGGGTCCGAGGTCGAAAATGCTTCCTCCCCCGGCGAGGCCGGAGAGCCCCGCGTTCAACGACCCTGCGGTCGACGCACCCCACGCAGCTCCGCCGGCCGTGAATGTGAGCAACACGACAGACACGGCGGCAATCCAGGCTCGCGGACGAACGTCAATCTTGACGAACTTCACCAGGCGCAAGGTATCGAGTGTGAGCACAATCCAGAGCACGCAGTAGTAGACCAGAGCCGCTTGAAGCAGTAGCAGGATGAAGAAATTGACGGCTAACCCGGACAAAAACTCTCGCGAAATCAGACCGATCAGAATCGTGAGCACAATCACGGCCCAGCCAATGATCGTTGACATGAGGCCGATGCGACCGAGTCGTCGATTGCCGGCCAGCGCCTGGGCTGATCCGGGAACCACGACGTTGAGCACCACAAGCCACCAGCCCCGCAAACGCATCACGTCGGGCGAGCTGGTGTCGGGGTGGCGAATCGGACTGGTCGCAACACTCATAGTTGTGACTTCAGCGCCCTGTTCTTAACGTCCACCTGTCGCTCCAGGTCTTTCGCGAATTCTTCGAGCTTGTCCATGAGCGCATCGTCGCTCGTTGCCAGCATCTTTATTGCAATCAATGCCGCGTTGCGAGCGCCGCCGATTGACACAGCCGCCACAGGCACACCCGCAGGCATCTGCACGATCGAGAGAAGGGAATCCATGCCGTCGAGATTCTTCAGCGCCACGGGAACGCCAATCACGGGAAGCGGAGTGACGCTCGCGAGCATGCCGGGCAAGTGCGCCGCACCTCCCGCCCCAGCGATGATGACCTTCAGCCCCCGCGACCGTGCCGTCGAACCAAACTCGACCAGCTTGCGTGGCGTGCGATGTGCCGACACGACTTCGACCTCGTGAGGAATGCCGAATTCGGTCAAGGTATCGGCGGCCGCCTTCATCACGGACCAATCCGAATCGGAGCCCATGACGACAGCCACCAGCACGGGGGAGTCGCTCATGGGGTTAATGCTAGGAGTCAGTTGCTGAAGTTCTCGGCCGCGCCACGCGCCTCAGCAACAACTGCATCCAGATCGTCGCCGGCCACTGTGACGTGCCCGACCTTGCGCCCGGCTCGGAATTCTTTGCCATACGCGTGAATCTTCGCGTGCGGATGATTGCCCATCGCCGCGGCCAACCGCGAGGTCATGCCCTCGGTCGGCCCGCCCAGAACATTGACCATGACGGCAAATTCGGCCGTCATGTCGGTGGCGCCGAGCGGCAGGTCGAGCACCGCGCGAAGGTGCTGCTCGAATTGACTGGTCGTCGATCCGTCGATTGTCCAGTGACCGCTGTTGTGCGGGCGCATCGCGAGCTCATTGACGAGGATGCGCTCGTCATCCGTCTCAAAGAGCTCAACGGCCAGCACCCCGGTGACATCAAGACCTTCGGCAATGGAGACCGCAATCTTGGCTGCCATGTCAGAGACAGCACCTGCCGATCCGGGTGCGGGAGCAATGACCTCGGCGCAGACACCGTCTTGTTGAACTGTCTCGACCACGGGCCACAACGCGGTCTGGCCCGACGGTCGACGCGCAATCAGCTGCGCCAACTCCCGCGTGAACGAGACGCGTTCTTCGAGCAGCAGTTCTTCGCCGTCGGCGAGCGCCTCGAGCCAGTCGGCAACGTCGGCGCTCGAAGAAATCATTCGCACGCCCTTGCCGTCGTATCCACCGCGCGCCGTCTTGGCCACAGCCTTACCGCCATATTCGGTGACGAAGGCATCTACTTCGGCTGGCGTGGTTGCCGTCGTCCAACCCGGGATGGGCACGCCGAGCTCGGCGAGGCGGGTGCGCATCGCAATCTTGTCTTGCGCAAAAGTCAGTGCGTGCGGACCAGGTCGCACAGTCGCGCCGTCGCTCAGGAGTTCGGCCAGCACATGCGGAGGAACGTGCTCGTGGTCGAAAGTAACCACACCAACCAATTTCGCAAACGTGCGCACGGTATCGGCATCCCGATAGTCGCCGACGGCGGTTGCGCCGAGACGGGCTGACGAGTCGTCGCCTTCAGCCAGCACAGAAATCTCAATTCCGAGGTTGACGGCAGCGGGAATCATCATTCGCGCGAGTTGACCTCCGCCAATGACTCCGACCGTCGTGCTCATGGAAATCCTTACGTTATGCCTCGGTACAGTTAAGTCTCGCACCTTCGGACGAAAGCACCCTTCACGCATGCCGACCAAGCCCACGACAGACGCCCCGGCGACGTCGTTGTTTGCACGAATCTGGCAACAGGTGCTCGTTTACGCGCTCAAGTTCGGGGCCGTCGGTCTCGTTGGTTTCGCAGTCGACGTGGGAATATTCAATCTTTTGATTCTCGGTGTTGGTGGCGAGGGATGGTGGGCGCACCCTGTGGGCGCAAAATTTCTCAGCACCAGTGCGGCCATTCTCGTCAACTGGATCGGCAATCGTTATTGGACTTTCCGCAATGACCGTCACCGGCACGTCGCTCGGGAGTTCCTGGAATTCGTGACCGCGTCACTAGCGGGTATGGGGGTGACCCTCGCATTCGTGTGGTTCACCTACGACGTGCTCGGTTTTCAGTCAGTCTTGGCGAGCAACATCTCGGCGAACGTTATCGGCCTCGCCCTCGGAACGCTCGTTCGCTTCGTTCTCTATCGCTTCTGGGTCTGGGGTTATCGACCCGGCGAGGTGGGCGAACCACACCTCACCTCGGCCTCGGCCACGGCCAGGGTTCGACGATGATTCGAACACTCGTCTTGATTCCCACCTACAACGAGGTCGAAAACATTTCCTCCGCGGTGCAGTCGGTCCGCGTGGCCCTTCCCAACGCCGACGTACTCGTGCTCGATGACGCGAGTCCGGACGGCACTGGATCTCTGGCTGACGCGCTGGCGAAAAAGGATACGCGCGTGTCGGTGATGCATCGCACACAGAAAAACGGTCTCGGAGCGGCGTACCTCGCCGGATTTGCCGCGGGGCTGGCAGATGGGTACGAGGTTCTCATCGAGTTCGACGCTGACGGCTCTCACCCTGCACACGTGTTGCCCGAACTCGTCGCCGCGGTGACGAACGCAGACGCGAAGAAGAACGGAATCGGGCTCGCCATCGGATCACGCTGGATTGCCGGCGGTAGCGTCATCAACTGGCCTCGACGTCGCGAGTTACTGAGCCGGGGCGGAAACGCCTACGCGCGCGTGATGCTCGGCCTCTCGGTCAACGATTCAACGGCCGGTTTTCGGGCCTACCGAGCCGAGGTGTTGCGCGCACTTCCGCTCGATGCGGTGCGAACCAAGGGCTACGGATTTCAGGTGGACATGACTCGTCGGGTTGCTGAGGCGGGGTTCGGCATTGTGGAACTGCCCATCGCCTTCCGCGAGCGCGAACATGGCGAATCAAAGATGAACGGGGCCATCGTCATCGAGGCGATGTGGATGGTCACGCGCTGGGGCATCGAACGATTCTTGCGTTGTGTTCAGCGCGCGTTTTCTCGTCGCTGACGCGCGGTTCCCCCGGCTGTGCGGTCGACGAGCTCTGTGATCGCGGCCTGCACAAGGGCGGCTCGAGGAACGTTGCGCATCACGACGTCTCTCTCGGCCCCGGTGCCGAGGTGCACATCACCTGAGGCGAACATCGTTTGAATGATGTTCGAGCGCAGCGTGACATCGTGCACCCGAGTGAACGGGATCTCGGACCGCGTGCGACGCAGGAGTCCGTGTTGGATGATCACGCGCCGCGTGGTGACGGTCATGCGGTGACTGCGCCACACGGCAACGGGCAACAGCCACCCAAACACGAGCAACACGGCTGCTAAAGCGAGCGCGGCGTAGCGCATCCACTCGTCGGGCAGAACCCCAAAAGCCAGGCCGTAGGCCACGGCAACGGCAATCGCACCGAGCGACGGCAAGAACAGCGTGCGCGCGTGGGGGTGCAAACGGGCGACGACGTATTCCGGTGCGGTGTCCGTCTGCGCCGAAGACTGCGAGCGCTGTTTTGCCATTGGACAAGTATGCCCAACGCCGGTGTCAGACCACGCGCACGTGCGTGACATCTCCCGACGAAACGCTGATGCGCTCGCCCGCCCGGTTGGCAGGTGAATCCAGTGCAATGACGAGATGGCCTTCAGTGTCGATCGACTCGGCAGTTCCCATCAGCTCGCTCCCGTCGGAAAGGTCGACGCGCACGCGACGGTCGAGCGTGTCGCATTCGCGAATCACGTCGTCACGCAGGCCGCTGGCAACCGCATCACCTTCCGCAGCCTCGAACACGCGCGTCACTCGACGCAGCTCGGCGAGATAAGAAGACAGCACCGTGTCGACGTCTGTCGCACTAGCCCCGACAAGTTGGAGAGAGGTCGCGGTCTCGACGGGGAGTTCGTCGCGTGTCAGCGTGAGATTTATGCCGGAGCCCACCACGACGACAACCTCTCCCGAAGCATCCGTCACCAACTCGCACAGAATTCCGCAGACTTTTCGCGTACCGTCGGGGGTTTCGATGAGCACGTCGTTGGGCCACTTGAGACGGGCATCCTGCGAGCGCGGCAACAGCCCTGCGAGCGCGCGCGTCATCGCCAGACCGGCCAGCAACGGGTACCAACCCCAGCTCGCGGGGCTGAGCGCCCAACCACTCGGCGTGCGAGGCCGAATGAGCACGGATGCGGCAAGCGAGCCACCGGCATGATTGACCCAATCGCGCCCGAGGCGTCCGCGACCC
>JBIISS010000097.1:0-4827 GCA_044340895.1 Microbacteriaceae bacterium | reverse complement strand
GCCAGACCGCAACGACGGAGGACTTTCTTCGTGCGGGACGCGCTCTCGGTGAGGCAATTCGCGACTCTGATCGCAAGGTCTTGCTGCTCGCATCCGGAGCTCTGTCGCACACCTTCTACCCGCTGCGGGAACTTCGTCAGCATGAAGCCAGCGACCCGAAGCACATATTCTCGCCCGGAGCACGAGCCGCGGACGAAGAGCGCATCGAGTGGTTCAAGGCCGGCGACCACGCCCGCGTGCTCGAGACGATGCCCGAATTCAAGAAGTTCAAGCCCGAGGCCAACTTCTCGCACTACCTGACCATGATCGGTGCGATTGGTGAAGAGGCGGTGACATCCAAGGGCGTTATGTACTCCGAGTACGAAAACTCGGTGGGCACCGGACAGGTGCACATCTACTTTCCGAAGCCAGAGGGTGGCTTCCCGCTGCCGAAAGATGTGGTGCTCGCACGATGACCGAATACCGCCGCATCCTGCTCGACGGTTACCCGGTGCAGGTCGTTCGCGACGGCGAAACGCTGGTTGCGCCCGACGGCCGCCGTGTCGCCATCGAGGATGCTCAACACCTCGCTCCCGCAGAGCCCAGCAAGATCATTGCCGTGCACCTGAACTACGACAGTCGCACGAAGGAGTTCATGACGAAGCTCCCCAGTGCTCCGACGTATTTTCACAAGCCGATTACGGCGCTGAACTCACACAAGGGCGCGATTGTTCGTCCGGCCGGGTGCAAGTGGCTCAACTACGAAGGCGAAATCGTCATCGTGATTGGCAAGACCTGTCGCAACATTTCACCGGCGGAAGCGGGCGAGTACATCGCGGGGTACACCGTTGGAAACGACTACGGACTTCACGATTTTCGCGACACCGATGCCGGTTCGATGCTGCGCGTGAAGGGTTCCGACACGCTCGCGCCGGTTGGTCCTGGCCTTGTGACTGACTGGGATTTCAAGAACAAGATGATTCGCACGTACGTAAATGGTGAGGTCAAGCAAGAAGACAACACTGACAACATGGAGTGGGACATGCACTACCTCGTCGCCGACATTGCGCGCACGATCACGCTTGTTCCCGGTGACATGTTGTTCTCGGGTACGCCGGCGTTCTCGCGACCCGTGTTCCCGGGCGACATCGTCGAGGTGGAAGTGGAAGGCCTCGGCCGACTGACGAACCACATCGTCGAAGGCCCCACTCCAATTCGCACGGATGTTGGCGCTCAACCGACCGAGAGTGAAGAGGTCGTTTCGACCGCTCTCGGTGGAGACTGGGAGTTCCGTGGCATTCGCACCCCATCCAAAGATCTCTACCCATCGACCGTTGAGGAGAAAAACTAATGCTCAAGATTCACGTTGACATGAACAAGTGCCAGCACTACGGCCAGTGTGTCTTCGATGCCCCGAACGTATTCCGCTTGAACGAGGACGACAAACTCGAGTACGAGCACACGGCTGACGACAGCGAACGCGACAACATTCAGCTCGCAATCGACATCTGCCCCATGCAGGCAATCTCGTTCGTCGAGTAGTCGACCGAACGCGAGATCTACGTGACAAAACCCGTCGTCATCGTCGGCGCCTCAATGGGTGGTCTACGTGCCGCAGAAACACTGAGGAAAAGCGGATACGCGGGACCACTGGTCGTCATCGGTGACGAGCCACACGCTCCGTACAACCGCCCACCGCTCTCAAAAGAGGTCCTTGCTGAGGATGTGAGCCACGCCGCCGTGGCGTTCCCTCTCGCCGAGATTCTCGACGACGTGGAATGGGTACTCGGCAACGCCGTGGTTGCCAGTGACCTCGACGCGCACACACTCACCTTGGCCGATGGGAAGTCGATTGAGTACAGCTCGTTAATCATTGCCACCGGATTGCGGCCGCGCCGGCTCAATTTGCCGGGACAACCGGCGCATGGAGTTCACGCGATTCGCACTCTTGATGACGCCATGCGCCTGCGGAGCGAACTCGCGCCGGGTGCACGGGTTGTCGTTTTTGGGGCAGGCTTCATCGGATGCGAAGCGGCGGCGACCGCGACAAAACTCGGGTGCACCGTAACGGTCGTCGGCAAGGGCAGCATCCCGATGTTGCGACCCCTCGGTCAGCAACTCGCCGAAGATGTGCAACGCCGAAACGAGGCTCACGGCGTGACGTTCATTTCAAACGCGTGTCTCGTCGAGATTCTCGCTGACGAGGCCGGCGGCCGCGTAACTGGTGTCGTGCTCGACAACGGCCAGACCATCTCGTGCGACGTCGTGATCGAAGCGCTCGGCTCACTTCCCAATACAGAGTTCCTGCTCAACAACGACATCGACATCGAATCCGGCGTGCACGTTGACGAGACCTTGCACGCGCTGCGGGAGAACGGCGAGCCGTGGGACAACGTCTACGCTATCGGTGATGTGGCGCGTTTTCCGATCCCGCAATTTGACCCGAAAACACGACGGGTCGAGCATTGGAACATCCCGACCGAAATGGCCCGAAAGGTGGGGAAGCTTGTCGCTCTCGCTCACGGCGACGACCGGGATGCGCATGCTGCGGAACTCGAAAAACCGTTCGCGCCCATCCCAAGTTTTTGGAGCGACCAGTTCGAGGTGAGCTTGCTTGCCTACGGACTTCTTGACCAAGGCGACGACATAAGACTTCTCGAGGGCGACGTCGGCGGCGACTGCATTTACGGCTACTTCACGGGTGACGCCATGGTTGGTGTCTGTGGCATCGGCATGCGCTCAAAGGTGATGGGCTACCGCAACAAAGTTGGCCTCAACTTCGCGCAGTAGCCCATCTGCCGTGAACTATGAGTTGACGAAAAGCGGAACGAGCGCTCCGGAGAACACCTGCCACGCGAGCACGCTCTTCGCCACGAGGCTGAGCGTGATGTACATGCGCTCACCGCGCAGGTAGCTGCGCCATCCGCCGACCTGGCGATACTGCAATGCCTGGTTGATGGCGAACGTGTTGAAGAACACGAAGAGCGAAACGATGATGCCGATGACGAAGCCGGGAACTTCGGCGGCACTCGTCGAGCCGGGTTGAAGCGTGTAGATCAAGATGATGAGCCACGGCACGATTCCCGTCATGCAACCGAAGACGAACGGCAGGAACTGCTTGTTGCCCGGCTTCTCGTACTTCTCTTGCAGGGCACCGAACATGATCATGGATGCGTTGACCGCAAAGATTGCGAACAATGCGCCGACATCGGTCGCTCCGGTGAGCTGAGCGATGAGCCAAATCATGACCGACGAGCTGAGCGAGTACTCGGTCCAACGGAAGTAATTGTGGTTCTTCTTCAGTCCCGCGGCGTAGCGGTTGAAAACACCCGGCCACGAAATCAGGAAGTGGAAGAAGGCTGACATGAAGAGGAAGGCAACAACGCCGATTCCAAGGTTGATTTCAAAGAGTGTGACTCTCTCGGTGGGGAGGTCAACTCCGGGAGGTCCTGTCATGTAATCGACGGTCACGGGGAACATGACCTGTGAACTCAGTTGCGTGAGAACAAAAAGGAACGTTGCTCCCTGCAAAAAGTGAACAGCACCCGCGACGACGTTATACGTGCGGAGTCGTTTGATTTGTTCGTCTTCCGACCGAACCTTGCGTGCCACGGGGCACCTCTTTTCTGGGCACCAGTTGGATGTGGGCCTGAACGCAAGTGTGACTCATGAAATCGGGCTGGTCAATCACCGCCACGCGGTTGCCTGCGGTCGTTAGTGTTAGAGCAGATTTCGATGCGCGAAGGAGATCACAGTGACAGACAAAAAAACAGGAGACCCCTCCGGAGCAGAACGCCCGGCTGGGTATCAACGAACGGGTGCCCCGGGTCCTGGTTCTCCGGAATACGACGCGATGGACAAACTCGCCAAGCTGTTCGAGGCTCAAGTCGAAGACCTCCGGGGTGAGGACGCACCGAAGCAGCATTAGTCGACCGGCTGGGGTGGGATATGAGGTCGACACAAAGTAATCTGGATTCGCCAACGTTTCACGAAGGAGTGGCCATGAGCACCTATGTCGTAACTAATCCCGCAACCGGCGACAAGAGCGCACCGTTCGCTCAGAACACCGATGCACAAATCGCACAAGCTGTCGAGCTTGCGCATGAGACTCACCAGACGTGGTCCAAGCGCACGAGCATCGCTGAGCGTTCAGCACTGATTGAAAAGGTCGCAGAGCTTCACCGCGAGCGTCGCGACGAGCTTGCCGAAATCATCGTTCGCGAGATGGGCAAGCCGCTTGCGCAGGCGTTGGGCGAGGTCGACTTCACCGCCGACATCTACTCGTTTTACGCGACCCACGGAGAGCGCTTCTTGGCAGACGAGCCCATCGTTGAGTTTGAAGGCGACGGCGAGGCGTTCATCCGCCGCTCGTCACTGGGCGCACTTCTCGGCATCATGCCGTGGAACTTTCCTTACTATCAGGTCGCGCGTTTCGCCGGCCCGAACCTGGTTCTCGGCAACACGATTTTGCTCAAGCACGCTTCCCAGTGCCCGGAGTCTGCGGGCGCAATGGCAAAGATGTTTGTGGATGCCGGATTCCCGGCAGGCGCTTATCAGAATCTTTACGCCGACAGCAAGCAGATTGCGACCATCATCGCCGACCCTCGCGTGCAAGGAGTCTCGCTCACAGGATCGGAGCGTGCCGGTGCCGCCGTTGCGGAGCTCGCAGGTCGCCACCTCAAGAAGGTCGTTCTCGAGCTTGGTGGATCCGACCCATTCATTTTGCTGAGCACCGACGACATGGACGCGACTGTTGAGTCCGCCGTTTCTGCACGCAACGACAACAACGGTCAGGCATGCAACGCCGGCAAGCGCTTCATCGTGCTCGATACTCACTACGACGAGTTC
>JBIISS010000096.1:0-4842 GCA_044340895.1 Microbacteriaceae bacterium | reverse complement strand
CAAAGGGGCCAACACGGTCAACATTCGGAGACTCGAAGCCGAACTCGACCTCGCCCGTCTTTATGTTGTACCAAAAACTTTCGCTACCGTGAACGCTCATAGACTGGATTCTATGCCTAAAGACGCATCCGGCCTTCTCTTGCCTGGGACACTGGGAAGCCGCCGAGAAGTTGATGGGGCAATCGTTCGACCGGAATACGTCGGGCGCCAGGCGCCCGCGATGTACAGCGGCGACCATACCTACACGAGCGACGAGATTGAGAAGATTCGTCGCGCAGGAAACGTGGCATCGCGCGCCCTCGACGCGGTTGGCGATGCGCTCCGGCCCGGTATGACGACCGACGAGATTGATGCGATCGCGCACGACGTTGTGACGAGTTTTGGCGCGTACCCCTCGACGCTCGGCTATCGCGGGTACCCAAAGTCGTGTTGCACATCCATCAACGAAGTCATTTGCCACGGCATCCCGGATGACACCGTCCTCGACGAGGGCGACATCGTGAATGTTGACATTACGGCGTATTTGGACGGATTTCACGGTGATACAAACCGGATGTTCACTGTCGGCGCGGTTTCTGAGGACGCGCGACTGCTCATCGAACGCACGCAAGAGGCCCTCACCCGCGGCATCAAGGCCGTGGCTCCCGGTCGCCAGGTCAACGTCATTGGACGCGCAATACAGATGTACGCCGAGAGATTCGGTTACGGCGTCGTACGAGACTTCACGGGCCACGGTGTCGGAACGCACTTTCACTCAGGGCTGATCATCCCTCATTACGACTCGAGTCCGATGTATGACGATGTGATGCAGCCCGGAATGGTGTTCACCATTGAGCCGATGCTGACCCTCGGCACATACGAGTGGGAGATGTGGGGCGATGACTGGACCGTCGTCACCAAAGATCGTTCGCTCACCGCTCAGTTCGAGCACACGATCGTCGTGACCGAACGCGGTGCGGATATTCTTACTCTGACCCTTCCCTAGCGCTGCCGTGCAGCCCTCCCTGCTTCTTCGTCTACAAAGGATGACCTCATGACACGCCTCGCAATCGGCATTGATATCGGTGGGACCGGAATCAAGGGCGGACTGGTCAACGTGAAGTCAGGTGAATTCATCGGAGAACGTATTCGCGTGATGACTCCCGCGGGCGGCGAACCCGAGGACATTATTGCGGTGACCCGTGAGGTGATTGATCAACTCAACGCGCCCGACGGAACCCCTGTCGGCGTCGCCTTCCCTTCCGTTATCCGCAGTGGAATCACAATGTCGGCAGCAAACGTATCGAAGCGATGGATTGGTTTCGAGGCTGAAGCGTTCTTCGAGCGAGGACTCGGACGAGAGATTCATTTCATCAACGACGCCGATGCCGCCGGTTTTGCCGAGGTCAAGTACGGAGCCGCTCAAGACCATGACGGGCTGGTAATTCTCACGACACTGGGCACCGGAATCGGGAGCGCGGTCATCTACAACGGCGTACTCATCCCCAACACCGAGCTCGGACACCTGGAGATTGACGGCCACGATGCAGAGACCAAAGCCTCGTCCGTCGCTCGCGAACGCGAAGGAATCAGCTACGAAGAGTGGGCGGTACGTCTGCAACGCTATTACTCACACCTCGAGATGCTCTTCTCCCCCGACCTTTTCCTCGTTGGCGGCGGCGTCTCGAAGAGTCACGACCAGTTCTTGCCGCTGCTGACACTGCGAACGCCCATCATTCCGGCGACCCTTCTGAACCGCGCCGGAATTCTCGGCGCTGCTGCTCTCGCTTTCGACGCTCATAAATCTACTCGCACCCACGATTCCGCCAAGGGGAAAAAGGCCGCGAGTCTTTCGGTCGGTGATTAGACGAAAGCCCCGGCTGAGGGGTGAATGGGCCAGCTGATACGCCGGGTTCTGTTGGGGTCTGAAACAGACCTTGGACGACCATCTATCTCGGCGGCGTGTTACCACGACGCTCTAGCGGTCTACCCGAAAACTCAGGCGAGCAGCCTTCGAACGTTTTCTGTCTGACCTTGCTCCGGGCGAGGTTTACCTGGCCGACACAGTTGCCCGCGCCGCCGGTGGTCTCTTACACCACCGTTTCACCCTTACCGCCCGATTTCTCGGGAGGCGGTTTACTCTCTGTTGCACTTTCTCGCGGGTTGCCCCGGGTGGGAGTTACCCACCGCCCTGCTCTGTGGAGCCCGGACGTTCCTCGTCACGCACGCGTGCCGCGATCGTCTTGCCGACCCATTCACTTGAGTCAAGTCTATGCGTGGGCTAACTCGCGGGGAGAATAAACGATTCTTTGAGGTCCATGGAACGATTCGCCACGGCGTCGGCTCGCGCGTTGTCCAGACGCGGAACCCACTCAAACGTGACGTGTCGACCACCGATGAGCGCCCGGGCCTCGGCTGCGAGAACTGCCATGTCAGGGTGCTTTATCTTCCACCTGCCTGACATTTGTTCGACGACGAGCTTGGAATCCATCCGCACATGAATCGGTACGCTCGCGTCGGTGTGCTCCACGGCGTACTTCAGCCCGGCGACCATCCCGTTGTACTCAGCGACGTTATTCGTCGCGTGTCCGACGTAGACACCGATTTGTGCGATGACGACCCCGGCGTCGTCGTCAAACAGAACAGCTCCCCCGGCGGCAACGCCCGGGTTTCCGCGTGACCCACCGTCGGCTTCGATGATGATGCGCGGCACTTACAGCCCAGACTCTTCAGTGCGAACAAGAATGCAGCTGCTGTCTGGGCACATAATCACATCGTCCTCGGCCGCGGCACGAATCTTCGAGAGGTCTGTCTCGCTCAGTGTGACGCCGCTTCCACCAGAGATTCCGCGAGTCAGTAGCGCTGCGCCGATTCCGTAGCGGTTACGTTGCTTCTCGTAGAGGGCCAACAAATCGATCGGGATGCGCGTCACGAGTTGCTCGCGCGCGACCGCCAGTTGCGCGCGCTCGGCCGAGATCTCCGACCGGCGTTTCTCGCGGGCATCCTCGTTCGCAGCCAGTTCAGCCTCAACGCTGGCGCGTGCGCTATGAAGTTCAGCGAGGGATTTCTCGGCATCCTCGAGCCGTTGCATGACTTCGAGTTCCATTTCCTCGAGATTCTCTCGGCGGGTTTTCAATGATGCAATCTCCGCTTCGAGCGCTTGCACGTCTTTGGCGTTCGAGCTGTGTGACGCGCGTTCCACGTCGAGCGCAAGACGTTGTTGCACAACGGAGATGTCAGATTCAATCCGATCAATTTCTGTTCGGGCATCTTCCACGATGCCTTGCCGCGCGATGAAGTCCGCTGAGCTTGTGGCCAACTCTGCAGCCAGGGACGTGATCAGTTCGGTTTCGGGCAGGTGATCCGAGGCGTAAGCAAGTTGTCGGTCGTGCGTATCGATTGCCTGAATCTCGAGCAACAGTCGCTGGTCCGATGGTGACGCCTTCATGAGTTGCCTTTGCGATTGTCGAAAACGAAGTGTTGTGAAGGTACTGCGTGTGACCACTACTGTACGACGAGGAAATCCCACGGATCCGTGCGTACGTCACTCACCGAGACCGTCACCGCGGGAAGCGCGGTGCGCAGCTGCTCTGCCGCGGTGTCGAGCCAGACCCACTCGCTGGCCCAGTGCGAGACATCGATGAGGGCTGGGCCGCCATTGAGTTTGGCCCATTCGCGAAACTCCGAAGCGGGATGATGCCGAAGGTCGCTGGTGATAAAGACATCCGCCTCTCGAACGGTTGCTTCGCTCAGAAGGCTGTCTCCCGCCCCTCCACAAATTGCGACACGACGAACCTCGCGCGCGAATCCACCCGAAACGCGAATTCCTTGCGCTGTCGCCGGAACCAGATTCGCGACGGCTCGAGCTAGGACTCCCAAACTGGTCGCCTGACCGAGATTCCCAACGCGACCAACACCAGCCGATTCACTCCCCTGGCTCGGAACTATTGGGGAAACTTCGGCGAGTCCGAGTTTTGTGGCGAGCACATCCGAAACGCCGCGTTCGACGATATCCGCATTCGTGTGTGCGGCCAGAAGCCCGATCCGCGCACGAATCAATGCGGTCACACACGCGCCCTTGTACGTCTCCTCGGCGACAGAGGTGATTCCTCGAAGCAAGAGCGGGTGATGCGCAATGATGAAATCTGCGCCGGCCTCGAGTGCATCGGTGATGATTTCGGGCGTGACGTCCACGACCAAGCGAATATGCGTCACCGGATCACTCCGTTGACCGACGACCAAGCCGACTGTGTCCCAGTCTTCGGCTCCTCGTTCGGGCCAGAGGCCTTCCACGACGGACGTCACGTCATGAACTGTCGTCATTCGTCACTGCCCGTCGATGAGGTCGTCGAAGCTGAGGTTTCTCACCCGTGGCGTACTCACTCCGGGCTCGTCAGTTTGAGAACTGGGCGATTTTTGTTCGCTCGCGACGTCGTCTGACGATTCTGCCGAGTCAGAGGATGTGGATATTGGCGGGCGTTTCGCTTCTTTTGCGTCAATCCTTGCCTGCGCTTTGGCCTCACGCCGCGCCTGCTTGATCGCGGAGCGTTCCGCACGCTGAACCTCACGTGACGAGGCCAACGCAGAGGCCGCGAGGGAATCATCGCCTCCCGCGACAACGTACGTTTGACCGAGCACGGCAACCTCGAAGGGCGCCTCGATGAGGCGCTCATCAACGATGGGCGGCAGGGGCTCGAGCGGTGAATCCACAGTCGTACCTTACCGAGAAGTGGGCCCTACCGGGCTCGAACCGATGACATCCACGGTGTAAACGTGGCGCTCTACCAACTGAGCTAAAGGCCCTCTAATCGAGTACCAATGTTACCGGTTGTTCGAGTGCAACTATGCCAACTGCGCCAATGC
>JBIISS010000095.1:0-4851 GCA_044340895.1 Microbacteriaceae bacterium | reverse complement strand
GCGGCGCATGGGCCAAGGGGTACCGCGACATGAAGGCGAACACCGACTACAACGTCGACTACGACCTACTCGCCTCATCGCGTGTCGAGCCCTTGCTGCGGGATATTCGAAACTCGATGGATGCCGCAGGGATGTACTGCGAAGGCGTCAAAGGAGAATGCAATTTCGGACAGCAAGAGATTGCGTTCCGCTACGACACTGCTCTGACCACGTGCGACAACCACTCGATCTACAAGTTCGGCGCGAAGGCGATCGCCGAACAGCACGGCCAGGCAATCACCTTCATGGCCAAGTTCAACGAACGCGAAGGCAACAGCTGCCACATTCACATCAGCTTGCGTGGCACCGATGGAACACCTGTCTTTGCAGACGAAAGCAAAGAAAACGGCATGAGTGATCTCTTCCGTCACTTCCTCGCCGGACAGATTGCCGCTATGCGCGAAATGTCGCTTTTCTACGCACCCAACATCAACTCGTACAAGCGTTACGTCGATGGCAGTTTTGCACCAACCGCCGTGGCTTGGGGTCTCGATAACCGCACGTGCTCGCTTCGCGTGGTCGGTCGCGGTCACGGCATGCGCGTGGAACAGCGCGTGCCCGGCGGCGACGTCAACCAGTACCTCGCCGTGGCGGCACTTATTGCGGCCGGCCTGCACGGAATCGAGAACAAGCTGGAGCTTGAACCCATCACAACCGGCAACGCGTACTCGGGTGGAGCACCTCGCGTTCCGAGCAGCTTGCGTCACGCCGCCGAGCTGTTCTCGGAGTCGAAAATTACGCGCGCTGCCTTCGGTGACGACGTTGTGGAGCACTACCTGAACAACGCCCGAATCGAGCTCGCGGCCTTTGACTCTGCGGTCACCGATTGGGAACGTTTCCGCGGCTTTGAGCGTCTCTAGCTGAGCAACCGAGCGACCGAGAGAGAGACACGTGCCAACACCCGTTCGGGCCGACCGACCCGTAATCGGCCTCACCACCTACCTGCGTCAGGCGCAGTCAGGTGTGTGGGATGTTCAAGCAGCGTTCCTTCCCCGGGTCTACTTCGACGCGGTGAATCAGGCCGGCGGCATTGCGGTGTTGATTCCGCCACAACCGTTCGACGTTGCGAGTGCACACCGAGTTCTTGACGGGCTCGATGGGTTGATCATCTGTGGCGGCGAAGACATTGACCCTGCGCGATACGGCCAGGCGGCGCATCCGACGACGGACGAACCCAAACTGGATCGCGACAACCTCGAGGATGCCTTGCTCGCGGCGGCCATCGACCGGGAGATTCCCTTCTTAGGGATTTGTCGCGGAGCACAGATGCTCAACGTTCACCAGGGCGGAAGCCTGATTCAGCACTTGCCTGAGGTCGTCGGAACGGACAAGTACCAGAAGGGTCAAGGTGAGTTCAACACGATTCCGGTGCACGTCGACTCATCGTCGAATCTTGCGGACGTTCTCGGTGACAACACCGCAGTCGATGGGGCCGTGTACCACCACCAAGCCATTGACCAGCCCGGGGCCGGCCTTCGAGTGGTCGCTCGATCCGACGATGACGTGATACAAGCCGTCGAGCTGACCGGCGTGCCGTTCGGTATCGGCGTGCAGTGGCATCCGGAACAAACCGCGCACGAAGATGCGCGACTTTTTGAAGGTCTCGTCGAGGCCGCCAACACATATAGGAGAAACCGATGAGTTACACCATCATCAACCCAGCGACCGAAGAGGCGATGGAAACCATCGAGCACCTCAGTCTCGAGCAGACAGACGAGGCCATCGCTCGGGCTCACACGGCTCAGAAGGAGTGGGCGAGGCTCAATCCGGCAGACCGCGCCGCCGCCCTGCGTCGCTTTGCGGTCGCTGTTGACGGTGACATCGAGAACCTCGCCTCGCTCGAAGTGCGCAACTCGGGTCACCCCATCGAGCAGGCACGCTGGGAAGCGAATCACGTACGCAACGTTCTCGAGTATTACTCGGGCACGCCCGAGACTCTCTTCGGAAAGCAGATTCCCGTTGCCGGCGGTGTCGACATCACGTTTCAGGAACCACTCGGCGTCGTCGGTGTGATTACACCGTGGAATTTTCCGATGACGATTGCGTCGTGGGGTTTTGTGCCGGCGCTGGCGGCAGGCAACGCGGTCGTGCTGAAGCCCGCCGAATGGACGCCCCTGACGTCGATTCGCCTCGGCGAGCTTGGGTTGCAGTCCGGTCTGCCCGACGGGCTCTTTCAGGTGTTGCCCGGTCGCGGCTCCGTCGTCGGCGACCGATTCGTAACCAACGAAACGGTTCGAAAGATTGTGTTCACCGGTTCGACCGAAGTGGGCAAACAGATTATGGCCGGATGTGCCGCGCAGATTAAGCGGGTCACACTCGAGCTCGGCGGCAAGAGTGCCAACATCGTGTTCAACGATGCTGATGTCGAGAAGGCTGCGGCGACCGCACCATACGCCGTGTTCGAGAATGCCGGGCAGGACTGCTGCGCGCGTTCGCGCATCCTGGTTCAACGGGACATCTACGACAAATTCATGGAGCACTTTGAAACGGCCGTGAAGAACGTGGTCGTGGGTGACCCGACGAGTTCGAAAACCGAGGTCGGGCCGCTCGTACACAAGAAGCACTTTGATTCAGTGTCGGCTTACGTTCCCGATGACGCACCTGTCGCGTTCCGTGGCAACGCGCCGACCGGCGCGGGTTATTTCTTCGCCCCGACCGTGCTCGCCCCCACATCGCGCGACCACATCTCGGCGCGCGATGAAATCTTCGGGCCGGTTGTCACCGTGCTTCCGTTCGAGGACGAAGCCGACGCACTCGAGTTGGCAAACGCAACCGAATACGGGCTCAGTGGTTCCATCTGGACGCGCGACGTCGGTCGCGCATTGCGGGTCTCGCGCGCCGTGGAGTCAGGCAACCTGTCGGTCAACTCACACTCATCCGTGCGCTACAACACCCCATTTGGTGGTTTCAAGCAATCGGGTCTCGGTCGTGAGCTGGGGCCGGATGCTCCACTCGCCTTCACCGAGACGAAGAACGTGTTCATTCCGATCGACTAATTCATCACATTCGCTTTTCATTTTTCACAACACACAGAAGGAGAGAGTCATGAGCATCGAGAAAATCGACCTCACCCAGCGCCTCAAGGGAAAGACGGCAGTCATCACCGGAGGTGCCAGTGGTATCGGCTTCGCGACCGCAAAGCGCCTGCGGGCCGAGGGTGCGAACATCGTCATCGGCGACCTGGGCGGAGCAAACGGCGAAGCTGCCGCAGCCGAGGTTGAGGGCCTGTTCGTCGAGTGCAACGTCACGGACGAAGACCAGGTGAACAACCTCTTCGACGAGGCTGCCAAGAAGTACGGGTCGGTCGACATCGCGTTCAACAACGCCGGCATCTCACCGCCCGATGATGACTCCATCGAGACCACCGAGCTCCCCGCGTGGCAGAGGGTTCAGGATGTGAACCTCAAGTCGGTGTACCTCTGCTCGCGTGCCTCTCTGCGTCACATGGTCAAGCAGGGCAGCGGTTCCATCATCAACACGGCGTCGTTCGTGGCTGTGCTCGGATCGGCAACGTCGCAGATCTCGTACACGGCATCGAAGGGTGGCGTGCTCGCCATGAGTCGCGAGCTCGGTGTGCAGTTCGCGCGTCAGGGCATCCGCGTGAACGCACTCTGCCCGGGGCCGGTGAACACCCCTCTCTTGCAGGAATTGTTTGCCAAAGACCCAGAGCGTGCTCAGCGTCGTCTCGTGCACATTCCCGTTGGTCGATTCGCCAAACCAGAAGAGCTCGCAGCGGCGGTTGCGTTCCTGGCCAGCGATGACTCGTCGTTCATCACCGGATCGACGTTCCTCGTCGACGGCGGTATCTCTGCCGCCTACGTCACCCCGCTCTAGCCATGACCGAGGCCGCAGCTCAGGCCCCCGAGGGCGGGGGAGTTCTCAACTCCACGCTCGACGGAAGCCTGCTGCTGCGCCCGGTTCGTGGCGGTAACGCGTACGAAGAAACCGTCGAGCGACTTCTGCAAACAATTCGCTTAGGTCTTGTGCCACCCGGCGGACGACTCGCTGCCGAACGAGAACTCGCCCTCATGCTCGACGTCAGTCGAGATACCGTTCGTGACGCCATCCAGTCACTTGTCGATGCCGGGTTCCTCGAGGTTCGGCGCGGTCGATACGGTGGCGCGTTTGTGTCCGATCCCGTGCCAACCGGAGCCGCCCGTCTGGGACGCTCTGGCGTCGAAACGACACCCGCGACGTTCACTGCGGATGACATTCGCGATGTGCTCGTGCTTCGAGAGATTCTTGAAGTGGGCGCAGCCCAGCACGCGGCTGAACGGCCGCTGTCGTCGACCGAGGGCGAGAGCCTGTGGGCAGCGCTCCATGAGACAAAGAAGGCAACGAGTGACGACTACCGCCGACTCGACAGCCGCCTGCACCTGCTCATCGCCGAAATGGCTGGGGCTCCGTCACTCTTGAATCAGGTGGCGCAGTGCCGCATGCGCATCAACGAGATGCTCGACGGCATCCCGTTGCTCAGCCCGAACATCGCCCACTCCGACGAACAGCATGAGCGAATCGTGCTGGCGATTCTGACCGGCGACTCCGCGCAGGCGGGCGAAGAGATGCGTGCCCATCTCGGCGGGTCCGCATCACTGTTGCGCGGCTTCCTCGGCTAGCGCCACGCCGATATCTGAGCATGAAGAAGGGCTCGACGCCGTTGAGGTGTCGAGCCCTTCTTTTGGGTTTCGCTTAGGCGTTGATGGCCTGCTGGATGAGCGGGAGGATGAAGTACAGCAGGAATCCTGCCGAGACAACCCAGAGCAGCCAGTGGATTTCTTTCGCCTTGCCCGAGAGCGAACGAATGACAACCCA
>JBIISS010000094.1:0-4853 GCA_044340895.1 Microbacteriaceae bacterium | reverse complement strand
GTGGCCGTCCGTTTTGAACGAGCTCAAGTTTGCCGAGAAGCTGACGTCAAAGAACACCGGACTCACGCTCACCATGTGCGTCAATTACGGTGGTCGAAACGAGATCACCGACGCTGTGCGTGAGATCGCAGAGAGGGTGGCTGCGGGCAAACTCAGCCCGCGCGCAATCTCAGAGAAGACCATCCAGAAGTCGCTTTATGTTCCGGAGATGCCCGATGTCGACCTGTTCATTAGGTCGAGTGGCGAGCAACGCACATCCAACTTTTTGTTGTGGCAATCGGCATATGCCGAGATGGTGTTTCTAGACACGCTGTGGCCCGACTTCAAGCGCGCGCACCTGTGGCAGGCGCTCGAGCTCTACGTCAACCGAGATCGTCGTTTCGGTGGTGCCGTCGATAAGCCGACCTCAAGGGTGAAGAAGAAATGACCGAGCCGATCAAAGTCGATATCTGGTCCGATGTGCAGTGCCCCTGGTGCTTTATCGGTAAGCGCAAATTCGAAGCGGGTGTCAAGCAGTTCGCGGGTGAGGTCGAGGTTGAGTATCACTCGTTCGAACTCGCACCCGATACACCTGTCGACTTCGAAGGAACTCCCGTTGACTACCTCGCCAAGCGCAAGGGAATGCAGCTCGCCGATGTGGAAGCGATGCTCGAGCGGGTCACGACAATCGCCAGTGAAGTGGGGTTGAACTTCGACTACGGGTCGGTGCATCAGACGAACACGGGCAAGGCTCAAGAGCTCTTGCATTTCGCCAAGGCACACGGAAAACAAGGTGAGGTCAAGGAGCGTCTGCTGAGTGCTTACTTTGAGCAGGGCCGTCACTTGGGCCAGATCGACGTATTGGTCGCTATCGCTGGTGAGGCGGGCCTGAACGAATCAGATGCCCGCAGCGCTCTCGAAGCGGACTCGTATCGCACAGCGGTAGAGGCAGATGTGGCTCAGGCAGCCCACTTTGGAATTTCTGGCGTTCCGTTTTATGTCATTGACGGCAAATATGGCATTTCGGGCGCGCAGGGCAGTGACATCTTTGCTTCTGCACTTGCAGAAGCCGCAGCGGCCCGCACCAGCTAAGCGACCGCCCTTCTGCGCACAATTGCCTACTGGCAACGGTAAAGCCGGCCCGCTCTGCGATACTTGAACAGTATTTGCGGGAATGACGAAGCGAGAGATTGTGGTCGAGACAGCCGTGCGGGATGAGGTGCGTGAGTCGCGCGCATCCACGCTGGCTATTGGGCCAATTCGCCCCGCGGTGCCGGTCGTGCTTGCGCCCATGGCGGGCATCACAAACATGGCATACCGTCGCCTGTGCCGCGAGCAGGGCGCAGGCGTCTTCGTCAGCGAAATGATCACCTCGCGTGCTCTCGTTGAACGCACACCCGGCTCGATGCTCTTGATTCAGAGCCACCCGACCGAGAGTGTTCGTTCTATTCAGCTGTACGGCGTTGACCCGGTGACCGTGCGCGAAGCGGTCAAGATGCTGGTTGCCGAAAACTATGCCGACCATATTGACTTGAACTTCGGTTGCCCGGTTCCCAAGGTCACGCGCAAAGGTGGCGGTGCTGCATTGCCGTGGAAGCGGACACTGTTTCGCAACATTGTCGAAGAGGCCGTCAAGGCCGCGGGCGACATTCCACTGACGGTGAAGATGCGGAAGGGAATCGACGCCGATCACCTCACGTTTATCGAAGCGGGCAAGTCGGCCGAGGGTGCCGGAGCCTCGGCAATCGCATTGCACGGCCGAACGGCAAGTGAGTTCTATTCCGGTCACGCTGACTGGAACGCAATCGGCGAGCTCAAAGCGGCAATTAGTTCTGTGCCTGTGTTGGGTAACGGAGACATCTGGAGTGCTGCGGACGCCGTGCGCATGGTCGAGCAGACCGACTGCGATGGTGTCGTTGTCGGGCGTGGATGCCTCGGACGCCCCTGGTTGTTTGCCGACCTCGAGGCGGCTTTCCGTGAGCGTGCGGGAGAAGTGACCAACCACTCACACGTGCAGCCCACGCTGGGGGAGGTCGCCATCACTCTTCGCCGACACCTCGTCTTGTTGACCGAGTTTCTGGGTGACGAGGGGCACGCGAGCCGCGACATTCGAAAGCACATGGCCTGGTATTTCAAGGGGTACCCGGTCGGGGAGCTGCGTGCGCAGTTTGCTCAAGTGACGAGCCTCGCTCATCTCGATGACCTTATTGTGCAGCTCGACCTCGATGCTCCCTATCCGGGACAAGACGCCGAAGGGCAACGCGGTCGCCAGGGAACGCCGAAGAAGCCAACCTTGCCCCACCGTTGGCTTGACTCGCAAGAGCTCAGTGCAGCAGAGCAGTGCGTGGTTTCAGAAGCTGAAATTGACGCGAGCGGTGGTTAGCGCGTGGGTACCCCGCCGCTGACGGCCGGCTATTCTGACGCGGATGCTGAGCGAATGTTCCCCGAGGGGCACGCTTCGCGCCGAGGTGACTTCGCGCGAGACCGAGCCCGACTCTTGCACTCGAGTGCGTTGCGGCGCCTGGCGGCCAAGACGCAGGTGCTGTCTCCGACAGCAGGCCTCGACTTCGCGCGTAATCGACTCACGCACTCACTCGAAGTTGCCCAGGTCGGGCGCGAACTTGCGGGCAGCTTGATGCTTGATCCGGATGTCGTCGACACGGCCTGCCTCGCGCACGACATCGGGCATCCACCGTTTGGTCACAACGGCGAACGCGCACTCAATGAGTGGATCGAAAAAGCAGGGGGGTTTGAGGGCAACGCGCAAACCCTGCGCTTACTCACCCGGCTCGAGCCCAAAGTGTTCTCGCCCGAGGGGCGGAGCTTCGGACTGAACCTCACGCGCGCGAGCCTTGACGCGAGCACGAAATATCCGTGGCCTATTCAGCAGGCAGCACTCGACCCCGCGGGTCGAATCAAATTCGGCTTCTATGCCGACGACATCGAGGTTTTTGAATGGTTGCGCGCCGGAGCGCCCGACCGAACCAAGTGCATCGAAGCTCAAGTGATGGACTTCTCAGACGATGTGGCCTACTCGGTGCACGACTTTGAAGACGCGGTTGTCAACGGCTATATCGATGCGCGCGAGCTGGGCGCACGAGTGAACCACGATGCTCTCGTTGACCAGATGTTCGAGTGGATCGGGGGAGAGTTCAGTCACGACGAGCTCATCGCCGCCTTCGATCGGCTTGATCAACTGGATGCGTGGCTCGATTCCTGGGATGCTTCGCGGGTTTCGCAAGCACAACTAAAGAACCTCACATCTCAACTCATTGGGCGTTTCTGTCACGCTGCTGTGCACGCGACCCGAGGTGCCTACGCGCAGAAGAAGCTGCAACGCTTCAACGCGAGCGTCGTTGTTCCTCGTGAATACTTGGCCGAGATTGCCGTCTTGAAGGGCATCGTCGCCGCTTTTGTCATGGTGACAAACTCACGCCAGCCCGTTTACGCCATGCAGCGTGAAGTCCTTACCGATTTGTGCGAAGTCCTCTACTCGACGGGTTCTTCGAATCTCGACCAGGCTTTTGCAGACGATTGGACCGTCGCGTTCAATGACGACGCTCGAATGCGCATTGTCGTGGATCAGGTCGCGAGCTTGACCGATCAGTCGGCGTTTGCGTGGCACGAACGGCTGGTGAAAAAGTAATTGGCCAGTCGAATCAAACAGTCAGACATTGAGGAGCTCAAGTCCCGACTGAATATCGCAGATATCGTCGGGGATCATGTTTCGCTCAAGAACGCGGGCGTTGGTTCGCTCAAGGGATTGTGTCCCTTCCACGATGAGCGCAGCCCGAGCTTTCACGTTCGCCCCGGTGTCGGCTACTACCACTGCTTTGGTTGCGGTGAGAGTGGAGATGTTTTCTCGTTCGTTCAGAAGACAGACCACCTCTCGTTCACCGAGACAATTGAGCGTCTCGCCGAGCGCATCGGGTTTCAGCTCCACTACGAAGAGGGCGGCAAAGAGACAGCCGAGAAGGGGTCGCGCGTGCGCATCCTGGCTGCAAATCAGGCTGCCGAAAAGTACTTCATCGAACAGCTCGCATCCTCTGAAGCGGCCACCGGTCGTGCGTTCTTGGGCGAACGAGGATTCGACAAAGCAGCTGCAGAAATGTTCGGTATCGGATATGCGCCCAAAGGCTGGAACGGGCTCCGCGACCACCTGCGGTCCAAGGCCTTTACTGATGAAGAAATGGTCAACGCCGGCCTTGTTTCCAGTGGTGACAAGGGGGTCTACGACCGGTTTCGCGGCCGATTGATTTGGCCGATTCGAGACGTCACCGGACAAACAATCGGATTTGGTGCCCGCAAGCTCTATGAGGATGACCAAGGCCCGAAGTACCTCAACACATCAGAGACCACGGTGTATCACAAGTCACAGGTGCTCTACGGCCTCGATTTGGCGAAACGAGACATATCGAAGCAACGGCAGGTCGTCGTGGTTGAGGGATACACCGATGTCATGGCGGCGCATCTTTCCGGCATCACGACCGCCATCGCAACCTGTGGTACCGCGTTCGGTGTCGACCACATCAAAGTTATCCGACGCATCATGGGAGACGACTCGGGCCTGGGCTCGGTCATCTTTACGTTTGACCCCGATGCCGCCGGACAGAAAGCCGCTCTGCGCGCGTTTAGTGAAGAGCAGAGATTCGCTGCCCAAACGTTTGTCGCCGTTGCACCGGATGGTCTTGATCCCTGTGACTTGCGGCTCAACAAAGGCGAGCAAGCTGTTCGCGATCTCATCGAGTCGCGGGTGCCGATGTTTGAATTCGTGATTCGGCAAGTGGTCTCGCGCTACGACCTCGACACCGTTGAGGGTCGTGTCGCCGCGCTTCGCGAGGCTGCTCCGATTGTGTCTGAAATTCGAGATGCAT
>JBIISS010000093.1:0-4856 GCA_044340895.1 Microbacteriaceae bacterium | reverse complement strand
GAAGTAGAACTTGTCGATGAACGGCGAAAGAACATCCGACGTCAAAATCGACTCAACTGAATTGATCTGCACCGAGGTCGCTTCGCCGTCAACGCACGTTTCGCCCGCCGAAACAGACGTGCACATGTATACGGCAACTTGGGCCTTGTCGTACCAGAAATTCTTCATCGTGCCGGTCTGCATCTGAAGCAGGATGGCCGTGCCCACGAAAGTCAACGAAATGAAGGTAACCAACACAACCGAGACGACCATCGACGCATTGCGCTTCAATCCGTTAGCAGCCTCGCTCCAGACGAGTGAAAACCTCATTGCACCGGTCCCACGTTCTGGCTGTCGTCGTCGGCTGACTTGCTGCGACGTTGCGCTTGAGCTCGCAGTCTTTGCGTGATGGGCAAACTGTTTTCGCTCGTCGGCAGGCGAGGCACCACACCGGAGTCGAGCATGTCGTACATGAGTGTGTTCATGTCGGTCGACTCATCAATCTCAGCGTCAACCTCAGGCGAGAACGGGTCAGGCATGCCGGGCACCGGGTCAAGTGCGATGTCCGACGTGTCTGCGAAGCGAGGAAGCCTCTCGAACGCATCCGTTTGCGACATCACCTGCGGCGCATCGGCAATCGTCATGATCTTCGTTGTCGGCGAGGCCTTCGATGCCGCTGGTCGTTTGGTCGAACCAGTCGTGGGCTTGGTGCCCTCCGCTCCGGCGGCTTTTTGAATCGGGATGGCCGCAGTCTTGCCATAGCCCGACTCGCGTTCGTCACGCACAATCACACCGGCCGAAAGCTCCACGACCCGCTTCTTCATCTGGTCAACAAAATCGGCGGCGTGCGTTGCAACGACGACGGTCGTGCCCGACGCGTTGATTGCTTCCAGCAGCGCCATGATGCCGGCGCTCGTCGCGGGGTCGAGGTTACCCGTCGGCTCATCCGCCAGCAGAAGCGCGGGCTTGTTCACAATCGCGCGAGCAATGGCGACACGCTGTTGCTCACCGCCGGAAAGCTCGTGCGGGTAGCGGGCGGACTTGCCAGCGAGGCCCACCATCTTGAGCACATCCGGAACAGCTTCTTGAATGAACCCGCGTGACTTGCCGATCACCTGAAGCGTGAATGCCACGTTGTCAAAAACTGTCTTGTTCGGAAGAAGTCGGAAGTCCTGGAAAACCACGCCGAGTTTGCGACGGAAATAGGGCACCTTGCGCGACGACACCGTTGAGAGGTCTTGACCGAGCACGTGAATGCTGCCGCGCGTGGGCTTGTCTTCTTTGATCATCATGCGAAGGCACGACGACTTGCCCGATCCAGAAGCGCCAACCAAAAAGACGAATTCGCCACGTTGAATGTTGAGGTCAATTGCATCAAGAGCCGGACGAGTGGTTCCCGGGTATTTCTTGGAGACTTTGTCGAAGAGAATCATGCTGCCCCGAGCCTAGGTCGCGGGTTTCGAGAAATCCCTGTACGACTCGCTAAACGTCCCGTTTGCGCCAGCGGATACCCGCGGAAATGAAGCCGTCGATATCGCCGTCGAACACGGCGGACGGGTTGTTCACTTCGTAGTCAGTTCGCAAATCCTTAACCATCTGATACGGAGCCAGAACGTACGACCGCATCTGGTCGCCCCAGCTCGCCGTGATGTTCCCGGCTAATTCCTTCTTCTTTGCGTTCTCTTCTTCTCGCTGCACGAGTAGCAGGCGCGACTGCAGCACGCGCAGAGCAGCGGCACGGTTTTGGATCTGGCTCTTCTCGTTCTGACAGCTGACCACGATGCCGGTCGGGATGTGCGTGATTCGCACAGCCGAATCGGTCGTGTTCACCGACTGACCTCCGGGGCCACTCGAGCGGAACACATCCACCCGCATGTCGTTTTCGGGGATTTCAATCGATTCGGTCTCTTCCAGCAATGGAACGACCTCAACGGCGGCAAAGCTGGTTTGGCGCTTGCCCGCCGAGTTGAACGGACTCATGCGCACGAGCCGGTGCGTGCCCGCCTCGACACTCAGTGTGCCGAACGCGTACGGTGCGTCCACTTCGATGGTGGCGGATTTGATTCCCGCTTCTTCGGCATAGCTCGTGTCGAGAACACTGACCGGATACCCGTGCTTTTCAGACCACCGCAAATACATGCGCAATAGCATTTCGGCGAAGTCAGCCGCATCAACACCGCCGGCTCCGGCCCGAATCGTGATCACGGCAGCTCGTGCGTCGTACTCCCCGTTCAAGAGGGTCTGCACTTCCAGGTCATCCATCACCTTTTGAATGCTGAGAAGCTCGACGCGTGCTTCGGCGGCAACCGCTTCGTCGCCCGCCTCGTTCGCCATCTGAACCAGCACTTCAAGATCGTCGAGTCGACTTTCGATGCTGTGGATTTTCGCAAGTTCTGCCTGAGCGTGGCTCAGTCGGCTGGTGACCTGCTGCGCGTTCTCGACGTCATCCCACAGGTCTTGCGCACCGGCTGCCTCGCTCAACTTCGCGATGTCCGCAGTGAGTCGATCGAGCCCCACAACTGCCTTGATGTCTGCGAACGTCGAGCGCAACGCGCGAATCTGGTCCGCGAGGTCAAGGTCCATCATGATGCCTCAAGCCTACGGCGTAGGCTTGAACCCCATGTCGCCGACAGCACCTGCCTTTCAACTCCGCGCCGTTGTCGTGCCGATTTATCTGCCTACCTTGCTTTTTTCCGCCGGCGAATCAGCACTGATCCCCGTGCTTCCCGCAATCGCCAGTCGACTTGGGGCTGATTTGTCGGTGGCCGGGCTTGTGGCCTCGATGCTCGTCGTCGGCATTCTGATCGGTGACATTCCTGGGGGATGGATCGTCTCCCGCATCGGCGAGCGCCTGAGCATGCTCTGGTCGAGTTTGTTGGCGCTCTTGGGAATCGGGATTTCCATCGTCGCGCCCAATCCCGGCGTGCTCGGTTTAGGCACTCTGGCCATTGGACTCGCGACGAGCGTTTTCGCACTGGCCCGGCACGCGTTTCTGACAACGTTCGTCCCGCTGCCAAACCGCGCTCGAGCGCTCTCTACTCTCGGCGGAATGTTCCGCGCGGGCGCGGTTCTCGGGCCACTTCTGACCGCGGCACTCATGAGCGTCACGCACGACCCGGCAACGGCGTTCTGGCTTACGGCTGCGTTCACACTGGGCGCATCGCTTGTGCTCATCTTTATGCCCGATCCCGAAAAGTCGTTCGGTCAAGTGCGCACGCACCTAGTCAAGGTTTCTCCGCAGCGCACTCTGCGCGAAACAGCGGGCGAAGAGGAAGCTCTCGACGAAATGCGCGGCATCTTCAAGACAATTACGCGCAACTTCTCCGTGCTGATTCGAGTGGGAACCGCTGCTGGACTCGTCGTCGCTCTGCGAACCGGCCGCACGGTTCTTTTGCCGCTGTGGGCGGTCAGCATCGGGGTGAGCTCGGCCGACACTGCTCTCGTACTGGGCCTTGCATCGGCAATCGACTTCGCCTTGTTCTTCTGGAGCGGTCAGGTGATGGATCGCTTTGGGCGCCTCGCTGCCATCGTTCCGTCGATGCTGGGCATGGCTATCCCGCTCGTCATTCTCGCCTTCACTCACGATGGGCCGAGTGCCGCGGTGTGGTTCGTTGTGACCGCACTCGTGATGGGGTTCGGCAATGGTTTGGGTTCTGGCATCAACCTGACGCTCGCGAGCGACTTGGCTCCGCCCAAGAATCCTGCCCCGTTTTTGGGTGCGTTCCGATTCATGACCGATGCGTTCGGGGCCGCCGCGCCCCTCATGGTTTCGGGCGTTATCGGTTTGGCGACTATCTCGGCCGCCGCCGCGACCCTTGGAGTGCTCGGGTTTGTGGGCGTGGGCATGATGCTGCGCTGGGTGCCGCGATACATTTCACGCAGCTGAACTTGGCGACTGGCCGCGAGTCCGGCGACCAGGACGGAGATGCTCGTGGCTAGACGAAGGCGTTGAGACCGGTCATCTCTCGCCCAACGACGAGCGCGTGCACCTCGTCGGTTCCCTCGTACGTGCGCACAGCTTCCAGGTTTGCCATGTGCCGCATGACGGGGAACTCATTTGTAATTCCGTCGCCGCCGAGAATCGAGCGGGCGGTTCCGGCAATCTTTATGGCTTCGCGCACGTTGTTGAGTTTGCCGATACTGATCTGGGCGTAGGTCAGTTCGCCCTTCTCTTTCAGGCGACCAATGTGCAGCGCGAGCAGCAGACCCTTTTCGTATTCGAGCATCATGTCGGCGAGCTTGGCCTGCGTGAGCTGGAACGACGCGATGGGCTTACCAAAAACCTCGCGCGTGGTTGACCGAACGATTGCCGCATCGAGACATGCCCGGGCTGCACCCATTACTCCGAAGACAATTCCGAAGCGAGCTTCATTCAGGCAGCCGAATGGCCCGGAAAGGCCTTTCGCCCCGGGCAATAGTGCGCTGTCCGGCACGCGCACGTCCTTCAGGTCAATGTCACATTGAATGGATGCGCGGAACGCAAGCTTGCCGTCGATCGCCGTTGCCGTGAATCCGGGTGCCGAAGTGGGAACGATGAATCCGCGAACACCCTCGTCGGTCATCGCCCACACGATGCACAGGTCGGCAAGCGTTGCGAGGCCAATCCAACGCTTCGCGCCGTTGATGATCCAGCCGTCACCGTCACGCGTGGCGGTGGTGAGCATGTTGGCGGGGTCGGAACCACCGTGAGCTTCGGTCAGGCCGAAGCAACCGATCTTGTCGCCGGCAGCCATCTGTGGGAGCCACTCCTGCTTTTGCTCCTCAGAGCCGTACTTGCTGATTGCCGCCATCGCAAGCGAGCCCTGAACAGACACCAGCGTGCGCCAACCTGAGTCGACCGCCTCGAGTTCGAGACACACGAGTCCGTAGGCGACCGG
>JBIISS010000092.1:0-4883 GCA_044340895.1 Microbacteriaceae bacterium | reverse complement strand
GTTTCAATCAGACATCGTTCGGGTACCCGTCGTGCGACCCGTTATTACCGAGACGACGGCCCTCGGCGCCGCCTTCGCAGCCGGTCTCGCGGTGGGTTTCTGGGCATCGACGGATGAGCTTCGCAAGCTCTGGCAGGAAGACACGCGGTGGGTGCCCCGCATGAGCAGCTCTGAGTCACAACGGCTATTGCGAGTCTGGGACAAAGCAGTCAGCAAGAGTCGTCACTGGGTCGACGCTGACTCCCCCAGTCATTAGAGACCAGCCCCGCGGGGCTCGCCACAAGACACTGCCGACTTACTTCGTAGCTGCGACCCATTCGGCGAGCTTCGCAGCCGAAGCGCCCGAGTCAATGGCATCGGCGCAGATTGCCATTTTTGCTCCGAGTCGATCCAGGATTGAGTCTTCGATCGTCGATGGAGATTCCGCAAGATCAAATGCGACAAGACCAGCAGCTGCGTTGAGAACGACGATGTCGCGCACCGCGCCGGCCTCTCCCTCCAACACCCGGTGCACGACCTTCGCGTTGTCTTCGGGCGAACCGCCACGAATGTCGTCGAGTGTTGCTCGCGGAATGCCGAGGTCTGACGGATTGAGGTCGTGCTCGACCACTCGTCCGCGACTGATCTCCCACATGTGACTGTGACCGGTGGTCGTTAGTTCGTCCAGGCCGTCGTCGCCTCGAAACACAAGTGCACTCGCGTCCCGAGTTTGAAACACGCCCACCATGAGGGGAACCCGGTCAAGCGAAGCGCAACCGAGGGCCGTGGCGTCAGGCCGGGCTGGGTTACACAAGGGGCCGAGGAAGTTGAACAGCGTCGGCACGCCAATTTCCCGGCGGGTTTCTCCCACATGGCGGAAACCGGGGTGAAAGAGTGCGGCATAGGCAAAAGAGATTCCGACCTCGTCAAAGACGCGCGCAACACCCTCTGGTTCGAGGTCAAGGTTGAGTCCCAACTCCCCCAAGACGTCCGACGATCCGGACGCGCTACTCGCTGCTCGGTTGCCGTGCTTGAGCACCGGAATTCCAGTTGATGCAGCCACAATGCTGGCCATGGTCGAGACGTTGACCGTGCGGTGACGATCGCCTCCGGTTCCCACAATGTCGAGAGCTCGCGGATTTACAGGCAAACCGAGCGAGTGTTCGAGCACTGCGTCGCGAAAGCCCACGACCTCATCAACCGTCTCTCCCTTGGCGCGAAGTGCGATGAGAAAAGCTGCGATTTGAGACGGCGTCGCCGTTCCACCGACCATCTCATTCATGGCCCAGGTCGCTTCGGCAATCGACAAATTTTCGCCGTCGAGCAACTGAGTCAAAAGACTGGGCCAATTCGGAATTTCAGACATGACTCTAAGGCTAGTTGGCATCGTGCAACATGAGCGTGGCGCGGGCCAATCGACCGCTGAGAGCCCCTCCTTCCGGCATAATGGGAGGCGTGACGAATGCCTCTGTTGCTTCCCGAGTACCTGTTCCCATGGTGAGCCGACCCAACCCTGTTGCGGTGGGCACTATCGTCTGGCTTGGCAGCGAGGTGATGTTCTTTGCCGGTCTTTT
The DNA here is from genome assembly GCA_044340895.1 of Microbacteriaceae bacterium. Taxonomy (GTDB): domain Bacteria; phylum Actinomycetota; class Actinomycetes; order Actinomycetales; family Microbacteriaceae; genus RFQD01. The sequence goes on along the minus strand of JBIISS010000092.1, from coordinate 3,330 downwards.
CGCCATCTACTTCACGCTCCGTGGAGCTGTGCCCGAGTTGTGGGCCGAGGAAGCGAGCGTGCTCAACTTCCCGTTCTCGTTGACCAACACGATCATTCTTGTGTCGTCCTCGTTCACCGCTCAGTTCGGTGTTTTCGCCGCCGAACGCTTGCAACCACGTTCCACAGGATGGAAGCCGACCCAATGGGGCATGGTCGAGTGGTTCTTCCTCACCTACGCACTCGGAGCAATCTTCGTTTCGGGCCAGATTTTTGAGTATGCGCAGCTTGTGTCTGAGGGAATTTCGCTCAGCTCAAACGCTTATGGATCGGCCTTCTACTTGACGACCGGCTTCCACGGCTTGCACGTGACCGGAGGCCTCATCGCGTTCCTCCTCGTCATCGGCCGCGCGTATGCGGTCAAGCACTTTGGTCACAAAGAAGCAACGAGTGCCATCGTCGTTTCGTACTACTGGCACTTTGTTGACGTGGTGTGGATTGCCCTGTTCCTCGTCATTTACGTGCTCAAGTAGCACTGCTTGTTTCGCCTGACAACCATCAGAAAAGAAAAGACATGATCCGAAACCCTCGCAAGTCCGGCCGCCGTTCACCTCTGGCATCTGCTTCCCTGCTTCTGGTCGGGTTGCTCGCCACGGGTGGCGCCTACGTTGCGTTCACTGCGACGACCGCGTCGGCAAACGTAGACATGTCAAGCCCTGAAACAATCGACAACGGCCAGAAGCTCTTTGCCGCAAACTGCGCAACTTGTCACGGCCAGCAGGCGCAAGGCACTGACAATGGTCCGAGTTTGATCGGAGTGGGCGCCGCATCGGTCGATTTTCAGGTTGGTTCCGGACGCATGCCCATGCAGGCGAACTCGCCGCAGGCGCCAACGAAGCCTGTTCAGTTCACAGAAGAACAGACCGCTGAACTTGCGGCGTATGTCGCATCGCTCGCTCCAGGGCCCGCCATTCCGAGTGAGTCTGAGCTTGTCGGTGGCAACGTTGCCGAGGGCGGCGAACTCTTCCGTATTAACTGCGCAATGTGCCATAACGTCGCTGGAGCCGGTGGCGCCCTGACCGAGGGTAAGTATGCTCCCGCTCTGACGGAGTCGTCTGCGAAGCACATCTATGAAGCGATGGTCACGGGACCACAAAACATGCCGGCGTTCAACGACCTCAACCTGACCCCTGAGGACAAGAAAAACGTCATCGCGTACATCCAGTACCACCAAGAGACGCAGTCCGCCGGTGGTCTCGAGCTTGGTTCTCTGGGCCCGGTTTCTGAGGGCCTGTTCCTGTGGGTGTTCGGCGTGGGTGGCATCGTCGCTCTCACCGTCTGGATTACTGCGAAATCTAACTAGCCCCTGATTTTTCAACACTGCACTAAGGAGAGAGATGGCTCAGAACGAGAATGGCTCGGCCGACGTCGTTCCCACAACCACGCCGACTGGCGCAGTTGTCGGAACAGCTGTTGTCCCCGCTGACACGTTCGAGAACCCGGGCTTGCCACCGCACCGCCCGCGCATTGTGGATCTGGACCCCAAGAAGAAGCAGCGTGCAGCGCGCTTCGTTGTGGCGCTCTTCTGGGTATCCGTCGCGGGAAGCATTGCCGCTGTGTTTGCCTACATGTTCTTCCCGATTGAGTCCGGCAATGTGGAAGATGTTCGAAACAACACACTGTTCGTGGGTCTTGGCATCGCTCTGTCACTCCTCGCCATCGGCATCGCTGCCGTCCACTGGGGCAAAGCAGTCATGGACGACAAAGAGGGCGTGGATTATCGCCACCCGATTCGCGGAACCGAAGAAACCCGTGCCCGCGCACTGGAGGTTTTCAAAGAAGCGAACGAAGAGTCTGGCTTTAGTCGTCGCACCCTCATCCGAGGCGGACTCATCGCGTCACTCGTGGCTTTCCCGTTGCCTGCCATCGCATTGTTCCGTGGACTTGCCCCGATGGATGTCGACCCTAACGATTTGCTGAAGCACACCATGTGGAAGAAGGGCTTGCGTCTCACGCAGGACCCCACCGGCAACCCGATCAAGGCATCTGACGTCACCATCGGCAGTGCTTACCAGGTGATTCCCGAGGGCCTAGTCGACCTCCCTGAGCACGAAAAGCTTGACGAAAAGGCAAAGGCAGCCGTTATCTTGGTTCGCTTGAAGCCTGAGGACTTGACCTGGTCGAGCGAAGAAAGAAAGTCGTGGTCTTATGACGGCATTGTTGCGTACTCCAAGATCTGTACGCATGTCGGTTGCCCGGTAGCTCTCTACGAACAACAAACGCACAACCTGCTTTGCCCGTGTCACCAGTCTCAGTTCGACATTGCGAACGAATGCGCCGTTATCTTTGGGCCGGCGGCCCGCCCACTTCCTCAATTGCCCATCACCGTGGACAGTGAGGGATATCTCGTCGCCATGAGCGACTTCACCGAACCTGTTGGACCTAGCTTCTGGGAGCGTTCTACATCATGAGCATCACCTCCGCACCTCAGCAAAAGGGCTTTACTGCTCGGGCGTCAAATTACATCGATGAGCGCACCAGCGCCTCGTTTGCCGTCAAGGAATTTGGTCGCAAGATTTTTCCCGACCACTGGTCATTCCTCCTTGGCGAAGTAGCGCTCTACAGCTTCGTCATCATCCTGCTTTCGGGTAGCTTCCTGACGTTCTTCTTCCAGGCTTCCATGACGCCGGTGGAGTACGAGGGTTCTTACGTCCCACTCAAGGGCATCACGATGTCAGCTGCCATGGCGTCAACGCTGGACATTTCGTTCGATATTCGTGGCGGGTTGCTCATGCGTCAGGTGCACCACTGGGCTGCGCTCCTCTTCGTTGCCGCTATCGGCCTGCACATGCTCCGCGTGTTCTTCACCGGCGCATTCCGCAAGCCTCGTGAGCTGAACTGGGGAATTGGTTTTGTGCTGTTCGTTCTGGCGATGGCCGAAGGCTTCACCGGCTACTCCCTGCCGGATGACTTGCTGTCGGGCAATGGACTTCGCATTATTGACGGAATGATCAACGCCGTTCCCGTTGTTGGCACGTGGATCACCTTCCTCTTGTTCGGAGGAGAGTTCCCTGGGGTAGACATCGTTGGGCGCCTCTACACGCTGCACATCCTGCTTCTACCGGCGTTGGTTTTGATCTTCATCGTGCTGCACTTGATGTTTGTGGTCATCCACAAGCACACGCAATACCCTGGCCCTGGTCGCACCGAACAGAACGTCGTTGGGTACCCCGTTTTGCCCGTCTATGCGGCCAAGGCAGGTGGATTCTTCTTCCTCGTCTTTGGTGTGGTCATGCTGATGGCGGCAACGGTGACAATCAACCCGATTTGGAACTACGGCCCCTATGATCCC
>JBIISS010000091.1:0-4893 GCA_044340895.1 Microbacteriaceae bacterium | reverse complement strand
GTCAACGCCAGTCCAAATCGCGCCATCTGTGCCTGTCGACCAACCCCCAACCGATGGAACGACGGGCGGATCTGGTTACGACGACGACGACGATTATGACGATGACGACGATTATGACGACGACGAGGACGACGACGAGGACGACGACGAGGACGACGACGACGACGAGGACGACGACGACGACGACGAGCGCGAAGTTGATGATGACTCGTACGACGAGGACGAGGACAAGGACTAGTCACGATGACGAAGAAAACTCACCCGGCTCGCCGGGCGCGCAACTTGACCGGCGCAGTTTCTGCGCTGGCACTCGTGGGAATGGTCACAAGTTTCCAGCTCGCTGCTACGGCCAACGAGACCGCGAAAGACAACACGACGGGTCCGGTCGTACCCGCGGTAGCCGCCTCTGCGCCTCCGACTGCTCCGGCGGAGCAAGCTCCCGCACCGGCACCGGCACCGGCACCCGCCGAACAAGTTGTTGTCGTAGTTGAGCAGGCGCCAGCGGCACCGGCTCCAGCGGACCCCGCACCGGCACCGGCTCCAGCCGACCCCGCACCGGCACCCGCACCGGCGCCTCCGTCGGGAACGACCGGCGGCTCGTAGACTGCCTGCGTGAGCGACATCAGCCGCGACGCCCTCAACGCGGTATTCACCCACAGCGGGTCGCGCCCGGCGCCGTTTACCTCTTCGCGCAAGCTCATGGGAGGCACCGCGACCATCACAATTCTTGGTGGCGGTAGCGACCTGCTCGAGTCCTGTTGGGCGCTTCTGGACAACGTCGAGGCACAGTGGAGCCGCTTTCTTCCCGACAGCGACATCACTCGACTCAATTGGGCAGAAGGGCAAACGTGCGAGGTCAACCCGCGCACAGTGCGACTCATCGAGGAAATGCAAGAAGGCTCGCGGCGCACAAACGGCGACTTTGATCCAACGCTCTTGCCCGAGGTGGTTCGAGCCGGTTATGCGGCATCGCTCGTCGACCCAAAACACACAACCGCATTGCCGGCCTCAGCAAGGGCACCGGGCGACATCTACGGAGTGACGATTGACGGGAACAACGTAACCCTGCCCCTCGGAACGACGCTAGACCCGGGCGGCATCGGCAAAGGACTCGCCGCTGACCTCGTTGCCGAATTCGCGCTGAGCAACGGGGCGTGGGGCATCATGGCCGAAATTGCCGGAGACATTCGAGTAGCCGGAGAATCACCCGACGGCATCGCGTGGCGGCTGGGTGTTGAGAATCCGTTCTCGAGCGACGAACACGTTGATGTCATTCGCCTGCCCGACGGGGGAGTAGTGACGTCGAGCCAGAGAAAGCGCCGGTTCGGTGATGGCGACCACAAGCACCACTTGATTGACCCTCGAATGGGAGATAGCGCATCCACCGACGTTCAAACGGTCACAGTGATTGCGGCGACCGCGAGCAAGGCGGAAACCCTCACCAAGCCGGGATTCGTCAGACCCGTCGCCGACTATCTAGCATGGCTACCGAGCGTCGGCGCTGCGGGCATGGTCGTCGTGGCTGACGGAAGCCAGCACGAAACAGAGAACTGGGGTCGATACCGATGAACGAACCTCAAATTTGGTGGTACGTCACGAGGTCGTCCGCCATCATTGCCTGGGTACTGATGACCTTTGCCGTTGTGTGGGGAGTCCTGCTGTCCACACGCGTCATGCGCAAGATCGACAACCCATCGTGGTTGCAAGATTTGCATCGCTACCTTGGCGGAGTTTCGCTCATTATGGTTTTGCTGCACATGGTCAGCCTGATGCTTGACGAGTACGCCCATTTCACCGTCGAAGAGCTTCTCGTCCCTTTCGCTATCGAGCCCAGGTTTGCCGGCATGCCGATTGCGCTCGGAATCCTTGCCTTCTATCTGATGGTGGCTGTGCAGGGTTCGTCGTATCTGGTGAATCGAATCCCAAGAAAAGCGTGGAAGGCAATTCACTACGCGTCATACGTTGCTTTGATCGCGGTTTCGTTTCACGCCGGGTTTTCTTCGTCGCAAGACGTCTCACAACTGTGGTACAAATCGCTTGCGATTTTCCTTGTCGCCATCGGGGCTGGCGCAGCGATTGTTCGAATTCTCGTCGGCTCACGAACGAGCGCCCGAGCAAACTCACGCAGTGTTACCGAACCCGCGAGCGCACGGGCTAATCTCGGCAGGTCGCGCGACGCCGGGGCCGCACCGGGCGCTGTGACCGTTGGCCAGAAACCTGGGCGGCGGATGCGCGTTGTTTCAGCCGAAATGCTCACGCCCGAAGTTAAGCACTTTGTGTTGGAAGACCTTGCCGGCGAGACGCTTCCCGTTTGGCACCCCGGGGCGCACCTCACCCTGAACTTGGCGGACGGGCGAACGCGCCAGTATTCGTTGTGCGGAGACCCGGCCGACCGAACGCACTTTGAAATCGCCGTTCTCCGCATTGATGAGCCGGGGTCCGGCAGCTCCTGGATTCACGAGAATCTAAGGGCAGGATCCGAGCTCGACATCACTGATCCGAGAAATCACTTTGAACTTGAACCGGCAAACCGATACACGTTCATTGCCGGCGGGATCGGGATTACCCCCATTAAGGCGATGATCGAGTCTCTGCCTCAGCGTCGAGAATGGGTGTTGCATTACTTTGGACGCAGCCGAAAGACCATGGCGTTTCTCGATGAGTTGCTCGAACGCCACCCAGACAAGGTCACCGTATGGGCTCGTGATGAGTTAGGCAACATGGATGCCCGCCTCGCGTCACTTGTCGAGGACCCAAGCGCCCAGGTCTACTGCTGCGGGCCCGAAAGCCTGATGAGCGCACTCGCCATAGCGACCCCCGCTGAGCGACTCCACCTCGAGCGTTTTGTCGCCGTGGACCGCGCATCGTCGAGCGTGGCCACTCCGGTAAATGTCACGTGCAGAAAATCAAAAGTCTCGTTCATCGTTCCTGAGGACCAAACGATTCTGGACGCACTCGAAGAGCACGGCGTGCCGATCGTCGGGTCCTGCCGAAAGGGCGTATGCGGAACGTGCGAGGTTCGCGTCAAGGTAGGAACCCCGACTCATCTCGATTCCGTCATGTCGGATGAAGAGAAGGACGAGCTGGGTGTCATGTATCCGTGTGTTTCTCGTGCGTCGACCCCGACCCTTGTGCTTGACGTGTAGCTCTCGGCACGGCGAGCTTTCGCGCCGCGAGGGAGCGCGTGATAGCCTCGTGAATTGTTCGCGCGAGTGGCGAAATGGTAGACGCGCTGGCTTCAGGTGCCAGTGCCTGCAAGGGCGTGGGGGTTCGAGTCCCCCCTCGCGCACGAACAACGGGGAGACCGCAACCGCGGCCTCCCCGTTCGTTTCTGCGCACCTAGCTGGTCATGTGCACCCAATTCTCATTCAGACAACGCTCAGCAAACATTCGGGTACGTCCCATGCTGCACAAATGTCGTTGAGTAACCTTGAGGCAGTAACAACAGTTACACCAAAGGAGAACAGCATGAATAACAAGCTCATCAAGGCCGGCGCAATCGTCGCCCTCGCAGGAGCAGCAGTCTTCAGCCTCTCGGCTTGCTCGACTGCAACCAGTTCACCCGAATCGAGTGAAACGACTGAAGAGACGGGCTCGAACGTGGTCGCACCCATCATCGTGAGTGTTGAGGATCTCGACGGCACAACCGTTGACGTAAACGAAGGCAACTTCATTGACGTTAACGTTCCGGCCGACACAGAGGGACTCTGGACCGCAACCGTGGCTGACTCGGCAATCCTTGCGTTCGCCGCAGGTGGCACCGATGGAAGCGCGATCTTCAACCCAGGCTTCGAAGCACTCGGTGTTGGAACCACGGACGTCACCATGACGGACGGCACGACGACCGTGATGTTCACGGTCAACGTATCGGCCAAGTAAACCGGTACGAGACAGCACGACTGCGGCCTTCGTTCCTTCGGGAGCGGAGGCCGTAGTCTGTCATCGGCATGTGAATGACCGGTGCACGCCGTCTCATGGTGAGGAGACTGTCGCATGACCCCACATCGTGAGCTCGACGCGAGCATCCCACTGTGGCTTGCCTATTCACTGGCCGTGCTTGCGGGTGTCGCAATGTCGACCCAGGCTCACATCAACGGTCTGCTGGGTTCGGCGCTTGGCGACGGCCTCGTTGCCGCCGGGCTGTCATTCGCGGGCGGCCTCATCGTCTTGATGGGAATCGCGCTGGTATCACAACGCGTTCGTGCCGGGCTGACCGCAACTCGGGACGCGATTACGCGACGAGAAATCCCGTGGTCATTCACGCTGGCTGGTGCTGCGGGAGCCGCATTCGTCTTCAGCCAAAGCGCTGTGTCGCCCGTATTGGGACTGGCCCTATTCTCGGTTTCTTTTGTTTGTGGGCTCACAATCGGCGGTCTGGTGATGGATGTTCTCGCCATCGGCCCGGCCGGCCGCCGAGCCATCACCCCATTGCGACTTCTCGGGGCAGGGTTGGGGGTTGTCGCGGTAGTCATCGCGGTCTCAGGGTCGTGGGACTTTGACGGACCGAGTTGGATCGTTATTGTTCCCGCCGCCTTCGGCGTGGGTGTCTCGTGGCAACAAGCGGCAAACGGACGACTGACTCATGCCAATCACAACCCATGGTCGACAACCCTCATCAACTTTGGAGTCGGATTCGGCCTGCTCGCGATTGCTGTCGCGGTCGTTTCAATCACCAGCGGGTTGCCGTCCGAGTTCCCCACGAACCCATGGCTTTATGTGGGCGGCCCCGTGGGGATCGCCTTTATCGCCATTGCCAGCGTGGTCGTTCGTGACATCGGAATTCTGATTTATGGTTTGTGCGCAACAACCGGGCAACTCGTCTCGGCCATCGCGTTTGATGCTTTCGAACCCGGTGGTACAGGTGTGACGGCACCGATTATCTTCGGCGCCATC
>JBIISS010000090.1:0-4896 GCA_044340895.1 Microbacteriaceae bacterium | reverse complement strand
GTTTGAGTCGACCCATCTTGCGGACGGGACTCATCGTCGTCATGACGGCCCGCCAAACCACTTGACGATGCGCGCACGCACGCTTCGAGTTGATTCGGAAGCTGCGTCACCTGTCGCATCGGGCGCAGTCGGTTTCGGAGGTGGGGTCGACCCGACAACGGGAATCTCGCTTGTCGCCACGGGGAGGGTTCGAGCCGGCTTTCGCTTGCCCCGCGGCGCGGGAGTTGTGGCACTCACCGAAATGGGCTGAGCGGCTGCACCCACCAGCCGGACCGACTCAACCGCCGGCTCTTTGAGGTCGTCCATGACAACGACGGTCACATTGTCTGGAGCTCCCCGACGCATGCTCGCGGCCACGAGGGCCTCTGCGGCGTCGCCTGCGTTGGGCGTCGTCACGAGCACATTCAAAATGACGTCGTCGCGCACGACGCCGGCGAGACCATCTGAGCAGAGCATCCACCGGTCACCGGGCTTAATGGAGAGGATGGTGGTGTCAATGTCTGGCCGAGCGTCTACATCGCCGAGAACGCGCAACAACACCGAACGCCGCGGATGAGTGAGGGCCTCTTCTTCGGTTATTCGCCCGCTATCGACAAGGCGTTGCACGTACGTGTGGTCGTCGGTAACTTGCTCCAGCGCCCCACCGCGAAGCAGGTAGACCCGGGAATCTCCGATGTGTGCGATCACCGCCTTATCACCCACGCGGAGCAGCGCACTGACTGTGGTGCCGAGCCCGGCCAGCTCCGGGCGCTCGACGACGGCACCAATGAGCAGGCTGTTTATCTTGATGAGCTCTTCGCGGAGAAACTTGCGGGCCTTCTCGGCCGTGTCGAACGGACGATCAAGCTCAAGCAATTGGCGGATAACGACATGCGACGCGACATCTCCGCCAGCATGGCCACCCATTCCGTCGGCAACAACCATCAAGAATCGGCCGGCGAATCCGGAATCTTGGTTACTTTGACGGACGAGCCCCACGTCAGACGCGGCAGCACTGTGCGTCGCCATTAGTTGCTTCGCGCTCTCAGTTCGAACGTGGTTTGCCCCACGGTGACGCTTTCCCCGAGATGCAGGGGCACCGTGCCAACGACCCGCGACCCGTTGCACAGTGTGCCGTTTGTTGAACCGAGGTCGGTGAGCACCCAACTGCCATTCGAGACGGAAATTCGAGCGTGGTTGGTTGACGTGTAGTCGTCACTGATGACGAGCATTGAATCAGGAGAGCGCCCAATTGTGACAGTTTCGCCAGACAGGCCGAGAGAGTTGCCAGCCATGATTCCGGAGGTCAGCACAAGGTCGATGTCATCACTGGCAGACGCGGGAATGCCCGTTGAGCCGCCCCGAGCACTCTCAATAAATGGCTGTGAGTCATGCGAAGTGGATTCGCCTGGAGCTGCTGTGGCGACTGGGAGTTTGCGCACGCGTTGCCCGAAGAGGTCGGCACGAATCGAGTAGACCACGAAGAATACGAAGACCCACAACGCGGCGAGGAATCCAAGACGGACGATGAGCAGTGTTAGTTCGCTCATGCCGAACCTCGACCACTGACTCCCGCATTGCCTGTTTCAGACTCGGCCTCAGGGATCACGTGGAAAACGATGTTTGTCTTGCCAATCATGATGACGGAGTCGGGCGGCAACGCAGCGGACCGCAGCTGAGCACCGTTCAAAATCGTGCCATTCGTTGATCCGAGGTCATTTGCTTGTGCCCGCGTTCCATCCCAGAGAATCTCAACGTGATTGCGAGAGGCATTGGGGTCATCGATGACGACATCGGCTTCTGTTCCCCGCCCAATGACGGTTCGTCCTGCGGAAAGTGTGTAGCGACGACCACTCACCTCTAGGGTTCCAACCCATCGCACACGACCGGCTGCGCTGCTCGATGAAACGCGACAGACGCCCACGGTTAGCTGTGGGTCGTGAGCAAATGAAATTCGAATTCCACCAGTGAACTGATAGCCCTGCTTTTTTGCGTGTGCCGTCACAAGTCGAGAAAACTCGTCGACGAGTGTGGGTCCCATCGCGACAATTCGGTCGTAATCGGAGGAGCTCAAGGTCACAACAAAGGCGTTGGGTACGAGAATCCGGTCACGCGACACTACGGACGCCGTGGTGTCCATTTCTCGTCGCAGCGCACTCGAGATTTCGACCGGTTGAACGCCGGAGCGAAAAGTCTTTGCGAAGGCGCCGTTCACCGCTCGTTCAAGAGCACGTTCTACGGCATCGAGAAAATTCACGAGACTCCTTGTGTGGGTTTACCCTTATGAATCCTAGGCGGGAGTAGTTGACCGCGGGCTGAAGCCAGTCAGGCAGTCCGCTATTTCGCGGAGGGGAATGCCGCGCTCGCCACAAGGCCACGGGGTTCACGAGGCTCGAGCTTCGCCGAACCACCACTGGCAAACATCAAACGAGACACGATGGCCAGGCCAAGACCACTTCCTTTGCTGTCGGATGTGGCACGCCAAAATCGATCAAACGCGCGGGCGCAGTCATCCGCCGAAAGCCCGGGACCCTCATCCAGGATGGATACGACAACGGACGCCCCACCGCTCACGCGCACCAGGATTCGACTGCCCGTCGGGCTCACCCCGAGTGCGTTGTCGATGAAATTGTCAATCACCTGCTCGGGTGCGGTCTTGACTGCGAGTCCGCGTGCTGAAGCCGGGCCCTCGTAACGCACCGTCACGCCTTGCTCGGCAGCTAATGGCTGCCAGTGCTCAACGCGTTCCTGAGCTATTCGGGCGAAGTCGAACCTTTCGACCTGAGCCGAGGAGGCTTCCGTTCTGCTGAGCAACAGCAGCCCTTCAACAATGGCCGCAAGACGATCTACTTCGGCCTCTGCCGCAGTCAAGCGTTGCGCTGCTCCGGCGGGGTCGTCGGCAATGAGGTCGTTTGCACGTTCCAGTCGCAGGCGCAGAGCCGTCAATGGTGTTCGGAGTTGGTGTGAGGCATCGGCGGCGAATCGGCGTTGCTGCTCGATGAGAATGTTCAGCCGTTCGGCCATTTTGTTGAAGGAGCCAGAGAGCGCGCGAATCTCGCCTGGACCCGACTTCTCATCCGCACGAGAGTTCAAGTCTCCCTCGGCGAGCCTCTCCGTAGCCAACTCCAGTAAACGCAGCCGTCGGCTCAATGTGGTCGAAATGATGTACCCAACAATTCCAGCCAAGAGCAGCGTGGACACGGCAACGATGCCCAGCGTGCGAAGCTGCGAGTCCACGGCGTCGTCAACGACCTGAGCGGGATAGGTGAGCCGAACGGCGCCGATGACGTTGGGCCCGTTGAGCACCGGTACCGCAACGAACAAGAGGTCTTCTTGCAGTGTGGTAGAAAAACGCTCGCCGACTGAGACGGTTCCGGTCAGTGCTTCGGCAACCTCCGGCCTCGTTGAATAGTCGGTTCCGAGCGATGTCTGGTCATCGTCACTCGTGACAATGGATGTTCCCGTGCTGTCGACCACGACAACGCGAGCGCCACCAGCATCTCGGTACGCACGGGATGTTTCGTCCAGGAACGCGGTACTCTCGGCGCTCTCTGTCCACAACGCCGCCTGCGCGCGCCCCGCGATGACGAACGCATCACGCTGAAGCGACGTTTGCACTTGCTCGTGCTGCACGGTCTGCATGTAGTTGTAGAGGGGGATGTCCTGCGCGACGAGCACGACAAACGTGAAGCCCATCAGCGCCGCCATTATTCGCCACTTCATGTGGGAACGCCGAACCGGAAGCCCACACCTCGCACCGACTCAATCCATGTTGGGTCGCCAAGCTTCTTTCGAATCGCCGCCACGTGAGCGTCCAGCGTTTTTGTCGTGCCGTACCAGTTGGTGTCCCAAACGTCGTGCAAGATTTCTGCTCGCCGATAGACCGCACCGGGGTCTTGCGTGAGATACACGAGCAACTCAAACTCTTTCGGGGTCAGGTGTACCTCGTTGCCACTCAGCGTGACGCGAATCGCGCGCGTATCGATTCGGAGGGGTCCAAACTCGCGCTCTGCTGGCCAGGCCTCGGCGAGCGTCTCGGCGGCCGTTGAACGGCGAACAACAGCCTTGATTCGTGCAACGAGTTCCCGCATTCCGAAAGGCTTGACGACGTAGTCGTCCGCGCCGATTTCCAGAGCGATGACGCGATCGATTTCTTCATCACGCGCACTCACCACGATGATGGGCACCAACGAAGACTTGCGTATCTCCCGACACACGTCGGTTCCGTCCATATCGGGCAGGCCCAAATCAAGCAGAACTAGGTCTGGCTCAAAATCGGATATCGCGACAATGGCCTCGGCCCCGGTGCTGACGTGCTTCGTCACAAAACTCGCCGTGCTCAGGCCGTCCAGAATTCCATCTGCAACGGAGGGGTCGTCTTCCACAATCAAGATGCGCACGTCCCCATTGTCCCTTGCTCTCACCAGACATCGATCCGTGTCGCGTAAATCCATTCAATCTTGGATATTTCTTGGATTTGCACGGGGTGTCCGCTGGATGACGCATCCCTAGCCTAAAGACATGGCATCTCAAGCAGTAGCAATCCTCTCGGTCTTTGGCGTTCTCGGAACAGCCGGCGCAGCAATGGCGGTGAACTCGGACACCCTCGCGGGTGCAACCGACGCGGCCCTCGGAAACGCGACGTCAGTTCTCGTTCCCTCCGGAACAGAAGATCCCGCGTCGACGGAAGCAGGTTCCCCTGCACCCGCACCTATTTCGTCCACGACTCTGAAGAAGATCGTGGTTCAAGGACCGGCCCCTGCGCCTGGGGCGTCAACGCCAGTCCAAATCGCGCCATCTGTGCCTGTCGACCAACCCCCAACCGATGGAACGACGGGCGGATCTGGTTACGACGACGACGACGATTATGACGATGACGACGATTATGACGACGACGACGACGACGAGGACGACGAC
>JBIISS010000089.1:0-4935 GCA_044340895.1 Microbacteriaceae bacterium | reverse complement strand
CGAGTGATCCGCGGCGGATGAGCGCCCAAAGTCTTTTGTGCCGGTCGGTCGTGCCATCGGGGTTGAGTCCGGGAGAGAGCCAGGTTGTGACAACATCTCGCAGAGTGGCATGTTCGGGCAAAGCGTCGATGGCCTGCCTCTGCACCTCGGTGACTTCTTTCAGAGAATCCCGAAAGACCTTCGCAACAAGTTCGTCCTTAGAACCGAAGTGATAGGCGACTGCCGCAACGTTGGCGCCGGCCAAACTCGTGATGTCTCGGAGCGTTGCGCCCGCGTGGCCCTTTTCGATGAGGATCGCTTCGGTCGCAGCCACGAGATTGCGGGGCGTTTCTTCAGCCATGTTTTCATTCTCGCAGATGTGTGCTACTTTTCAATCAATTGTTTCAAGCAACTGATTGAAAAGGAGTAACTATGTCTAAATTGCTCGCGTCGATCGGGCGAGTTGTCGCAGCTCGACCGTGGCGTGTGGTCATCACATTTGTATTGACCATGTTCATATTGACCGGTGTCGCTGGCGGCGTCGGGGCTGGATTCTCGAACACCATCAACATGGGGGAGTCAGACTCGCAGGCTGCCACCGACTTGCTCACTGAGAGGTTCCCCGCTGCGGCAGGCGATTCCGCTCTCGTCGTCGTGCACTCGACAGACGGTTCGGCTCTGTCGACGTCCGCGGCCGAGGGTGAACTCGCGACCGCGTTGAGTGACATCGAGCAACTGAAGGACGTCGATCAACTTTCGCCACTTCAGTTCTCGAAAGACGGCACGACGGCATTCACCAACGTTGTTTACTCGAAGCCAGCTTCGGAGCTGAATGCTGAGACGCTCGTCGCGCTCAAGGAAGCACTGAAGCCGGTGTCGGAAGCTGGCATCGAAGTCTCGATGCGAGGAGCAGTCGTAGATCGCTGGCGCGATCGAGAAATGCCCGTCGGAGAATTCTTGGGCATCCTTGCTGCAATCGTTTTGGTTGCGTTGCTGTTCCGCTCCTTCGCCGCAACCGCCGTCACCGTCGGTTCTGCTCTCATCGCTGTGATTCTTGGAAACACAGTTCTCGCGGTTGTTTCGGGATTCGTTGATATTCCGAGTGTTGCGCCGACAATCGCAATCATGCTCGGGCTTGGTGCCGGAATTGACTATGCCTTGTTCCTGGTGGCGCGGTTCCGCAAACGACTGCGGGCAGGCGACACGGTGAAGGAAGCCGTGGTCAACGCAAACCTCTCCACGGGCGCATCCGTCATCACCGCCGGTGCGATCGTCGTGATTTCAATCCTCGGCCTTTACGTCACTGGAATTGAAGTGATTAGTCGCATGGGCTTGGCGGCAGCAATCGTTGTAGCTACAGCTGCCATCGCTTCGGTCACGTTGACACCCGCACTGCTTCGTCTTGTGGGCACACGAGTTTTGCCCAAGCGCGAACGACGTGGCGAAGCCAAGTTTGATGCCGCAACTGCGGACGCTCGTGAGGGTCGATCCGTTCGAAAGATCGCGCGTGCAATGGCACGCCGCCCGTGGCTAGCGACGGTCGGTTCCACGCTGGTTCTGCTCGTGCTGGCAGCACCCACTCTGCAGCTGCAACTGGGCCAACCGGATGATGGAAACCGTCCAGTCGGCGACACGATGCGCATCGCGTATGACCGTGTATCCGATTCGTTCGGCGTTGGGTTCAATGGGCCACTCGTCGTCGCCGTTGACCTCAAGGAGAGCGAAAATGGTTCTGCACCACTGGAGACGCTTCAGAAGGAACTCTCGAACGCAGAGGGTGTCGCCCAAGTGGCGCCCGCTCGAGTCAACGATGCAGGGGACACCGCAATCATCACGGTGATTCCCAACACGTCGCCACAGTCGACTGAGACGAGCGACCTCGTTGAGCGACTGCGGAGCGAGGTCATCCCGGACGCCTTGGCAGGCACCGGTGCTGTTGGACACGTCGGCGGACAGACGGCAACATTCGATGACCTAGCGAGCAAGGTGAGTTCGACTCTCGGTGCGCTTGTCGGAGCTGTCATCGGACTGTCGCTGATTCTGCTGTTCTTCGCGTTCCGATCAATCTGGCTACCGATTGTTTCAGCGCTCATGAACGTGCTGTCGATTCTCGCCGCTTACGGAGTCGTCACGTTGGCATTCCAAACGCCTTGGGGCGCTGCGCTTCTCGGCGTTTACGAGCAACCGATTGTGTCGTTCGTTCCTATGTTGATGTTCGCAATCCTCTTCGGGTTGAGCATGGACTACAACGTGTTCCTGATCTCGGCGGTTCGCGAGATGAAGGAGAAGGGACTCAGCGCGAAAGAAGCAGTCATCGAGGGCATCCGTCGCACGGGCACCTTGATCACGACGGCCGGCGTCATCATGACCACGGTGTTCCTCGGGTTCACGATGACCTCAGAAACCGAGGTCAAGATGATCGGCCTCGGGCTCGCGGTTGCAGTCGTAGTTGACGTCACGCTGGTTCGCTTGGTGCTCACTCCGGGTGTGCTCACGCTGCTTGGTGAGCGCGCGTGGTGGCTTCCGAAGTGGCTCGACAAGCGCCTTCCGAAGGGACAAGTGCTCACTCACTAGCGCCTCGCTAGTCGGCACTCCAAGAATTGAGGGGACCACCGTTCTGGTGGTCCCCTCATCGCTTGTCGGGGTTAAGTGAATTCACTGCGCTCACTCGATGGTTCCACGTTGTTGCATTATTGCTACATAGCATTTATGCTACTTCCATGAGCCGCAAAGCAAAGTCAGAAGAACCAGCGGTAGCCAACCGTGTCGAGGAGATTCGTAGTGCGCAAAGCATTACGCGACAAGATCTTGCTCAGCAAGTTGGCGTTCATTACCAGACCATCGGCTACATCGAGCGCGGCGAATACTCACCATCTTTAGTGCTCGCGTTGCAGATCTCGAGAGCCCTCTCGAAACCCGTCGAACAGCTTTTCTGGCTTGATTTGGAGGAAAACAAATGAACGAACTCATCGTCATTTTTGTCATCATTGTGACGCTGGCCATTGGCTATCTCTTGGTTTACCCCAAGCTTGCCGGCAACGATGTGCGAAAGATGGTCTGGCTTGATGTGGCACTGACCCTCATTCCGTTAATGATCTCGGCTTTGTTGTTCTGGCAATCAGACCCCGCGTTCTCACTGATTTTCTTTAGCACCAACTGGTTCGTCTTCACTCTCGTCACCTTGGCCATCATCGAGATTCCGGTCCTCATCCTCTATCTGAAGGCCCGCGGGCTCAGTCGTGAGTACTGGAAGTTGATGGTGAGCAGCCCGACATGGTCCGGCCGTCCGGCTCGAGAGAAGGTTGAGCGAGCGTTGGACGACGTGAGGTGGGAGGGGCTGCGCACGAGCGGCTCGAAGGTCCTGCTTTTGATTAGTTCGAACTTCGTGCTCATTGTCGGCACCATCGCTTTGTTTTTGATGGACGACACCCCGTGGACTGCATACATACTGATTCAGGTTGCCCTGATTTTCATCAACTGGTTCCTGCTTCGCAAATCTGTCCGCCTCATTGCCGATGCTCCGGAGGAGTTTCTCGATGAGCGGCTCGTTCAGGCGAGAAATCGGGCCTACGTTCCCGCCTACCGGTTGCTTGGCGGCTTGATTCTTTCGGCCCTCACTGCTCTCTTGGTGTTCGCCATCGTCGCCGACTTCAGTCGTGACTCCGATGGATTCACCTATGAACTGACGTTCACGTGGACTCAGCTCCAGGGCGTGTTCTGGTTGTTCTGTGGGTATGCGCTGATGTTGCCGTCGATGGCAGTCATCTTGCAGGACCTGAGCACCCGCACGCCTGTGGCCTCAACAAA
The DNA here is from genome assembly GCA_044340895.1 of Microbacteriaceae bacterium. Classification (GTDB taxonomy): domain Bacteria; phylum Actinomycetota; class Actinomycetes; order Actinomycetales; family Microbacteriaceae; genus RFQD01. Next base: position 1,149 of record JBIISS010000089.1, on the reverse strand, counting down.
GTAAAAGCTCTTCTTCAAAACAGTCCGCTTTCGTAAGCTCTAACCCATTCACACTCCTAATCAGAAGGAAGAAAAAATGAGGGACACATATCCAGATGTTCTGAGAGGTTTTGCTCTTCTTGGCATCGCCGTCGTCAACATCCCCTTGCTCGCAATTGATCCCGTACTCCACAACGAAGGCGCAGATCTCAATGCGTTATCTAACGCGTCAACTGCTTTTGTCGTGGCGGCACTTTTTCAAGCGAAGTTCTATCTGCTCTTTTCCTTCCTTTTCGGGTATTCAGCGCATTACGTGATCAAAGACTCGAAGGAAAACAGAGGCCGCTGGGTTGGGCGATCAATCGGTCTAATCTTGCTGGGTTTCTTCCATTTCAGTTTGTTGTTTTTTGGAGACATTCTTTTCTTGTACGGAGCGCTTGGCCTCCTGCTCTTGGCCTTCTACTTCCGCAAAGACAAGACCCTTAAGGTGTGGGCCTGGATCGTTTACGGTGTTTCGAGTTTGCTGTCCATCGGCACTGCCGCACTCACGCTTGTGGGTGAACAGTTTCTTGCTGCTCAAGGCAAGACTTTGTCTGAATTAGCTGGTGGAGACTTCTCGGGCGTGATGACCACCACAAGTTTTTTCGAGGCGATCGGATTGAGGCTAGACCTGTGGCTATTTGCTGCGCCGGCAGGTCTCGCGTTGCAAGGTCCGCCGGTCTTTGTGGCGTTCTTGGTTGGCGTGTTGGCCGCCCGACGAAACGCTTTGGGCTCTGGGGTCAACCCCGCGCTCATGAAGAAACTTGCTTTCTGGGGGCTACTCGTGGGGCTTCCGCTTCAGCTCTTTTCTGCGTATCTGTTCGTCAGCAACGCAACCGCTGAAACCTACAGCCTGGGCGCTTCCTTTATGTCGCTGTCCATCAACTTCATCACTGCTCCGATTTTGTCGGCAGGATACGTTGGGCTTCTGTGGCTAGTGAGTCAAAAATTCAAACTTTCCCTCTTGTCCTCCGCGGGGAGATACTCACTCACGATTTATCTGAGTCAGTCTGTGATTTTCGCTGTCTTGTTCTCCGGGTGGGGCTTTGGGTTGTTTGCGCAACTCGACGCACTCCCCGTCGCCCTGATTGCAGCAGCAACCTGGCTGGCCTTGGCCGTTCTCGCATACGT
>JBIISS010000004.1:0-16897 GCA_044340895.1 Microbacteriaceae bacterium | reverse complement strand
AGATGCTCCCAAGGCCTACGACGCGGTCATGAACGACAAGTCGCAGATCAAGGTACACGTCACATCGAACGCGAGTTAGTCGTGACGAACAAGATGTGGGCCGCCGTGCTTCACGAGCCTGGCGATGTGCGAGTCGAGCGCTTTGACATTCCCGATGTGGGCGCCAACGATGTGAAAATCGCCGTCTCGCTCAATGGGCTCTGTGGCACCGACGTCACCGAATACACCAAGGGCCCGATGATGGTGCCCCTTCACAAACCGCACCCGAATAGCGGTCACGTTGGACCGACCGTTCTCGGCCACGAATTCATTGGCACTGTTGTGGAGGCTGGCGCGAATGCTCAGCATTTTCTGGGTAAGCGCGTCGCGTGCGGTGCAGGTGTCGCATGTGGCGAGTGTGACCGATGCACGGCGGGCCGCACCAATCTGTGTCGCACGTACTACACGTTGGGCTTGAGCGTTCACGGCGGGCTCGCAGAATTTGCCGTTGCTCCGTCGAGCAATTGCATTCCCATTCCTGATGGATTGCCCGATGAGGAAGCCGTGTTGGCGCAGCCGCTCGCGGTAGGAATACACACAGTTCGACGAGCACAAATACAGCCCGGCCAGTCGATTGCACTCATTGGGCTCGGCGCCATTGGATCCTTCATATGCGCGGCATTGAATGGGCACGACGGCGAAGTGATTGCACTGGACGTTGACGAATCCAGACTGGCTCTCGCCCGGGAGCTTGGTGCCACGTCGACACACAAGCTCTCGATGGATGAGACGCCACAAAGCTTGCGTTCCGCTTTTCCTCAGGGCATTGATGTGGTCTTCGAGACCGCGGGCGTCAACGGTGCGGCGGAGCGGGCCTACGGCCTCGCGACTGACGGCGGCACCGTGGTGCTCGTTGGGTTGAACAAGACACCGCAACCTCTTGCCTTGGCGGAGATCGTACTTCGAGAGATCAACACAGTGACCACGGTTGCCCATGTCTGTTCCGAGGACATTCCAGACGCCCTTGAGCTCTTGGCATCGAGGCCCCTTGCTGGCCTCCTCGTTGATCGCACCGTCGCGCTCTCGGACATTGTGCACGGGGCGTTCGAGCGACTGGCGTCTGGTCAAGCCACGGGGAAGATCATCGTGGATGCCCGGAAGCTACCAAACACGGCGGATTCAGCACTTCCCGTCGGTGCCACATCCACCCATTAGCCCCTGATATCAAATCGTTACTTAACGCCTGTGAAGTTTTACTCACCATCTGTATGCTCTTACTACACACTTCGCGAACAACTGTTAACAGTTAAAGCGATTTTCGAATCAACGGAGAATCGAAATGACTCAAACCGAATCTGGCTCTCGTGTCCTCACAGCGAGCCGCTTCCGTTTGTCCAGAGGTCTGCTCACCATGGCGGTTTCGCTCGTGGTGCTCTTCGCGCTGAGTGCGGCACTTGCTCCAAGCTCGGTGTCGGTCAACGTGGTGTCGAGTTGGCTCCAGTTCTCCGCGATTCTCGCCATTATCGGCCTCGGCCAGATGCTTGTCGTGCAACAGGGCGGAATCGACCTGTCGGTAGCCGGTGCCGTCTCGTTGGCCATCGTCGTGTCGAGCCAGGTCCCCAATGGGCGTGACGACGGCATTCCGCTAGCAATCGTCTATGGCCTCGCCTACGCCGTCGGCGCCGGTTTGTTGAACGCTTTCCTCATCGGCTATCTCAAGCTCAACGCGATTATCGCGACGCTCGGAACGAACGCACTTCTCTTCGGTGCGGTTCTCATGGTGTCAGGTGGCATTCCTCAGATCTCAACGGACCTTCTCCAGACGTTGGCAGGTGGCGAGACGTTCGGAATCCCAAACTCAATGTATGTGGCCGTCGTCGTCCTCATTGTTGTCGTTGTTGTGACGAAAAATACGGCCGCCGGTCGCCGATTTGAAATGGTCGGAGCAAATCAACGTGCCGGTAAGGCGATGGGTCTGCGCGTGCGCTCACACGAGGGACTCTCCTACGTTTGGGCCCAAATTCTTTACTGGCTTGCGGGTTTCCTCATCGCGGGAATCGTGTCGCAGCCGACTGCTTACATGGGCAACGCTTATCTGTTGCCTTCCGTCGCCGTCGTTGTCTTGGGTGGCACGTCTCTTCTTGGTGGGCGCGGATACCCCGTCGCCACATTCGTCGCAGCTCTCTTCTTGAAGCAGCTCGACCAGTTTGTTATCTCGCTCGGCGTTCCCTATGCAGTCCAGACCATTGTTCAGGCTGCGGCGCTCGCCGTCGGTGTAGCTATCTACACCGTCAATTGGCGCGGGGTTCGCGTCCGGTTTACTTCCCTGTTCGCAGGAAAGGTGAAGTCCGCAACCGCGGCTTCATGACAAGAAATTTCGACGAGGTCGTCGAAAGTGGACAACGCCTTTGTTGTTCAGAGTGGAAAGGAAATCACATGATCCGCAGTAAGAAGAGCATCGCGCTCGCCCTTACGCTGGTCGCTGCTTCAATGGCCCTCGCGGGTTGTAGCACAGCGGCCACAGACAGTGGTTCCGGCGAAGCAGTTGCCGGTGCTCCTGACTGGTGTGGCCCGAAGGAGATCTCGCTTGGTCTCCTCGACGGCTACGGTGGCAACAGCTGGCGCCTCGTCACCACCAACGCTGGTGCTGAAGAAGTTGCCAAGTGCCCAAGCGTCGTTGAGTACCTCTATGCAGATGGTCAAGGCGACGTTCAGAAGTCAATCTCGGACATCGAGGGCATGGTCGCCAAGGGCGTCAACGCACTCGTTGTTTTCCCTGACGCTGGTGAGGCCATGTTGCCGACCCTGAAGAAGGCCTTCGACGCTGGTGTTGTCACGGTTCCTTACCGTGTTAACCCGGGCGGCGCGGACGGCGTTGACTACACCGCATGGGTGGGTGCTGACTTCGTCACCGATGGTAAGAACTGGGCCAACTTCATCAAGGAGCAGTTCCCCGCCGGCGCAAAGATCCTGTTCCTCTCGGGTCCTGCTGGAAACAGCCAGGGCGAGGACGAGCTCAAGGGAATGAAGTCGGTCCTGACCGACCCTTCCTACGAGTTCATTGGAGCAAGCCCGTTCGAAGTTACCAACTGGGACCCCGCAAAGACCCAGGAAGTTCTGACGGCAGCCATCGCCAAGTACCCCCAGATTGACGTCATCGTGTCGGACTTCGGTCCTTCGCTCGTTGGCGCTCTTCCGGAGTTCACTAAGGCTGGCAAGTCGATCCCTGCTCTCGTGACCTCGGACGGTAACGTTCTCGGTTGCTTCTGGGAAGACAACAACGCCGCTAACCCGGACTTCAAGCTGTTCACGGTTGCAACCGGTACCGACAACGTTCGTCTCGCTGTTCAGTACGCAATCGCAACGGCAACGGGCGGAGTCGTTCCGTCGAGCACCATGTTCGACGCACCGGTCTTCGAGAACTCGGTATCGGGTGACCCGAGCCCCGTGCAGTGCCGCAAGGACCTGCCGGGTGCGATCTACCTCTCGTCTGGCCTTTCGGCTGACAAGCAGGCAGCGCTCATCAACAAGTAACACCTAGCAGTACCCGTTGGGCTGGTCGATCATTCATGGTTGGCCAGCCCAACACCCCCTCAACTTTTGCGATCGAGCGGGCCAAAAGGCCCCAAACCCAAGACGGAGCATCCCTTGCCAAAGTCGACTTCAACTCACGCCTCAACTCTGAGCCTGTCGGGAATCACAAAGCGCTTCGCGGGCGTCGCGGCTTTGGCCGACGTCGATTTTGAAGTCCGCTCCGGTGAAGTGCACGCTCTGCTCGGCGAAAACGGCGCAGGCAAGTCGACGCTCATGAACGTTGCAACCGGTACCTACCAGCCTGACGCGGGAAAGATTACGTTTGAGGGCCAGGCCATTGGCACTCTCACCCCAAAACTGGCGGCCAAGCTCGGCATCGCGTTCGTGCACCAGCACCCGGCAGTTTTGCCTGACCTCAGCGTCGAAGACAATTTGCGCGCGGCGCTTCCTTCTCAGTTCTTTTCGCCGGCAAAAGATGCAAAGAAAATCGCAACGGAAATTCTTCAAGGCGTCGGCCTCGATGTTGATTTGCGCGACCGTGTCGAAGACCTCTCGGTTGCTCAGACACACCTTCTCGAAATCGCCAAGGCGTTTGCTCTCAAGCCACGCTTGATGATTCTGGATGAGCCCACGGCACCACTGGGCAAAGAAGCCGTTGACCTTCTCTTTTCGCGCGTGCGCAAAGAAGTTGCTGCCGGGGTGGCCGTCGTCTACATCACGCACCGACTTGCTGAAGTTCGCGAGATGGCCGACCGTGTCACGGTCTTGCGTGACGGCAAGATGCGCGGTGTCGCCGAAGTCTCCAAGATCTCAGACGAAGAATTGCTCTCGATGATCATTGGTAGAGAACTCGAGCACACGTTCCCGGCAAAATCTGCAAAGCCCGGAGAAGTTAACTTTCGTCTTTCTGGCTTTACCGGCACTGGTTTCAAGAACGTCGCGGTGGAGTCTCGTCGCGGCGAGATACTCGGAGTCTCGGGCGTTGTTGGCAACGGACAGTCAGACTTCATGAAGACATTGGCGGGGCTCGAATCATTTTCGGGCATCGTCGAAGTCGGTGGACAATCGCTCACCTCGCGTGAACTCTTGAAGCGCTCAGCGTATCTGCCGGCTGACCGACTGCACGAAGGTCTCGCGATGACGCTGAACGTGCGCGAAAACGCTGCGATTCTTGCGCTCAAGAAGTTCACAAACATCAAGTTGATCAATGCAAAGCGCGAGAGCAAAGACGTTCTGGCAACCTTGAATGAGCTCGCCGTCAAGGCGCCCTCGGCCGAAGCAAACGTTTCCTCGCTGTCTGGCGGTAACCAGCAAAAAGTTGTCATGGCGCGAGCTCTTCTCAGCGAGCCTCTCATCGTTATTGCGGATGAGCCAACTCAAGGTGTCGATGTCGGCGCGCGCGCCGAAATCTATCGACTCCTTCGCGAAATCTCCGAGTCCGGCGTTCCTGTGGTCGTGAACTCTTCGGACGCGAAGGAACTCGAAGGTTTGTGCGACCAGGTCATCGTGATGTCACGTGGACACGTCGTGGACAGCCTTCGCGGTAAGGATCTCACCGAGGCGCGAATGATTAAGTCCGCCGTCACCGCCACGACACAGTCGGTATCCGTCGTCGACGGTTCCTACGGTGCACGCAAGACAACGCGACTTGGCCGGTTCGTTAGCGGCGACTATGCGCCCTCGGCGCTACTCGTTGCAATTATGGTTTTGCTCGGCGCATTCATCTTGAGCCAAAACGGCAAGTACCTGAACGACTTCAACATCAACTCAATCCTGGGTCTCGCAACGGCGCTCGGATTCATTGCCATCGGTCAGACAATCGCATTACTGATTGGTGGCATCGACCTCTCGGTGGGCCCATTGGCTGGGTTGCTCGTTGTTGTTGCCTCCTTCTTTATCAATGACGGCAGCCCCTTGGGCTCGATTCTTACCGGCCTTGGTCTGATGTTGCTTGTCGCATTGCTCGTCGGGCTTCTCAACGGTTCGATGATTCGGTATCTCAAGTTCACGGCCATCGCCGCTACTTTGACGATGTACATCGCCCTTCAAGGATTCAGCTTCCTGCTGCGTGATGCTCCTGGCGGGTACATTAGCGCAGATGTGACCGGGTTGATTACGTCGAAAGTTGGCCCGGTGCCGGTTGCGTTCCTCGTTCTCGTAGTCGTTGCGGTAGTTCTCGAATGGGCTCTGCGTAACCGCAGATGGGGTTGGAACTTGCGCGCAACGGGGTCGAACGAAGAGTCGGCTCGGCGCATGGGAATCAACGTGAATCGCACGATGATCATGGCCTACGTGTGGTCTTCATTCTTTGCGTTTGCGGGTGCCATCTACTTGCTGGCTCAACTTGGCGTCGGTGACCCGAAGCAGGGCGTCAACTACACGCTGGCAAGCATCACGGCTGTTGTGCTTGGCGGCACGAGTCTGCTCGGAGGGCGAGGAAGCTTCCTCGGCACTGTGCTCGGAGCGGTGCTCCTCATTCAGGTGATGAACGCAATCGTGTTCCTCGGCCTGACCGACATGTGGACATACGTGTTCCAGGGCCTACTCATCCTCATCGCTGCGGTTGTCTACTCAGTCGCTCGCAATCGTCAGAAACAGAAAGGCCGAGCATGAAAGCCGCACGCTATTACGGTGAAAAAGACATCCGTATTGAAGAGGTAGAGAACCCCCGCATCAAGTTCGACGACGAAGTTCTGGTCGAACCGCTCTACTGCGGTATTTGTGGCACGGACCTCCACGAATATGTCGTGGGCCCTATCGTTACGCCGACCACGCCTCACCCGTTGACGGGTGTGACTCTGCCACAGACGTTCGGTCACGAGTTTTCCGCTCGCGTTGTTGAGGTCGGCTCGGCCGTCACGGACGTCAAGGTTGGCGATCGAGTCGCAATCATGCCGGCAATCGTGTGTGGACGCTGTGACGAATGTCGCACAGGACGCGGACACCTCTGTCGCCGATTTGCGTGCACTGGTCTCAGCGCAGAAACGGGTGGGCTTGGCCAACTCGCTGTGCTGAAGGAGTACCAAGTCGCAGTGTTGCCCGAAGAAGTCTCAGACATTCAGGGTGCCGTCGTAGAACCGGCATGTGTTGCTGCGTACGGCGTCGACCGTGTCGGCATCTCGGGGGGCGACATCGTGCTCGTCACTGGCGCCGGACCGATCGGAATGCTCTCAGCACTGTACGCGACCGCGTTGGGCGCCACGGAAGTTGTGATCTCTGACCCGAACCCCGAACGGGCCGCCTTCGCCAAGACATTCGGACTGGGTCGCGTGGTCAACCCGATGGACGGTGGCTTTGATGATCTGATGAAGGACATCACTAAGGGAAAGGGTTTCGACCGCACGATTGAGTGTTCGGGTAGTACGCCAGGTCTTCAGGCAGGCATTGAGTACACGAAGCGTTCCGGCAAGATTGCGCAGACCGGCCTGCACACCACGCCGGCAACCATAGATGCGATGAAGCTCTCAGAAAAGGACCTCTCCATCGTGGGCAACTGGTGTTACCTCATCACTGATTGGCCTCGCATAATCCGTCTGGCGGCTTCGGGGCGCTATCCAATCGAGAAGGTCGTGAGCTCAATTATCGAGCTCGATGATGTCGTCACAAAGGGCTTCGACGTGCTCATCGACCCGAACGGCAACCAGATGAAGGTCTTGACGAAGGTCAACTAACTTTCCTTCGCGTGCTCCCCCCAGCACAAACGAAGAAGCCCGGTCGTTTTCAAACCGGGCTTCTTCGTTGGAGTGAGCACTGACCCCAATTGTCAGTCCCCTAGAGATCAGAGAGTTTCGGTCGGTTGGCCAAGTATTCAGCGATACCAGCCTTGCGCTCGTCCTCGTTGTAATAGGCGACCTCAACGAGTTCGAGAGGAATGCCGTCGGGGTCGTGGAAATAGACCCAGCGCCAGCCCGAAAGAACGCCCTCGTCGACCACGTTGGGCTCAGAGTAAAACTCGATACCTTTTGCTGTGAGTTCCGCGAACGCCGTGTCGATATCAGGCACTTGGAAGGCCATGTGCATGGCGCCGAGGTAATTCTGTTGAATGGGGGTGTCGTTGTCTGCAGGGCGGTTGCCATACTCAATCAGTTCGAGTGTTGAGTTTCGTCCAACCCACAACGAAACTTGGCGGAGCTTTGCGTTGGGTACATTGACCCCTTTGGCGAGCTCCGGGCCCTCGAACCATGGGCTGGGTTCGTTAGAAAACTCAAGACCGAGAAGGTCGTGATAGAAGTAAATCGACTTGTCGAGATCCTTGACGATAATCGCGGTGTGATGCACCGACTCAAGCGTGAGTGACATGGAGGCGGATTCCTCGCTTTCTTATTCGAATCGGTCTGCGTCGGCCGATTATCTAAGGATAAAGCCTTGTTCGCTAAATGTGAACACCAAAGTTAACACCGTTAACTAGGATGGGGAGGGCCCTTCTGGGCTGCCGGTCATTCAACACATATTCATTAAGCCCGGTAGCATTCTGAAGAGTCGCTGTGACCACGACGTCCAAGAAATAAGGAAACTCGCATGTTGCACAACATTGGTACGCGGCTCAAAGAGCGTCGTACTGCTGCGGGAATGTCCTTGCGCGAGATGGCACGAGAGGCAGATGTGTCGCCCTCGTTCTTGAGCCAGATTGAGAACGGCAAGTCACAGCCGTCTGTCGCCACACTCTTTTCTTTTGCGCGCATTCTTGGTTTCAAGATTGACGAACTCTTTGAAGACGAAAACGCGGCGCTCGCTGGTGGAGATGTCCCGCACATGCAAGTGGGTGACGGAGACGAGAAAGACCCAGCTCGCTTTTGGAGCAACAGCGCCTACACGAACCGCATTTCGCTCATTCACCCCTCGCATCGCGCGCAGGTCGGCGTTGCACACGGGGTGCATTGGGAGCGCCTGGCTGCAACACCCGAAACGTCATGCAACTTTATGAAGCTTGTCTATGAGCCCGGATCCACGTCTACCGACTCGGGCGAAACGGTTGTGCACGACGGATACGAGTACGGATACATTCTTTCGGGCACGTTTGAAGTCACGATTGGTAGCGAGGTGTTTGTGTTGAGTGCGGGTGAATCAATCGGATTCGATTGCTCGATACCGCACGTTTTCCGCAACATCGGCGAGGTGCCCGTTGAAGGCATCTGGTTCATTCACGGCACACACAACGGCACTCCGCACCGTTCCCGCTAGGTGGGCCCGCAACGCTAGACCAGCTCAGGCCTAACCTTCCGAGCGCCCTCGAGCACCGCGCCGCTGCCAACGGCTGCTGCGGCCGCCTCCAGTTCGGGGCTCAAGAATCTGTCCGGGCCTGGGCCCCGCACGCCTGCGTCAGCGAGAACCGCCATGACCGCGCGGCTTGTGGGTGAGGCAACAAGCGGTTCGCGCAACGCGAGACCGCGAGCGGCGGTGACCAGTTCGATGGCGAGAACGCGCGTGAGCGCATCCACCGCACTGCGAAGCTTGCGGGCGGCGTGCCACCCCATCGAGACGTGATCTTCTTGCATTGCCGACGACGGAATCGAATCCACTGATGCGGGCATGGCAAGTCGCTTCATCTCGCTGACCAACCCGGCTGCCGTGTATTGGGCAATCATCAGGCCAGAGTCCACTCCGGCCTCGTGGGCGAGGAATGGCGGGAGCCCCTGGTTGCGGGCCTTGTCGAGAAAACGGTCCGTGCGACGCTCGCTCATCGATGCCACGTCAGCGGCAACGATCGCCAAGAAGTCCAACACGTAGGCGACGGGGGCACCGTGAAAGTTTCCATTTGACTCGACGCGGCCGTCCTCGGTGAGAACCGGGTTGTCAACCGCGCTGGCGAGTTCGGCTTCGGCCACCCGTGTCGCGTGCGCGACCGTATCGCGAGCACCACCGATCACCTGGGGCGAGCACCGCAGTGAGTAGGCATCTTGCACCCGCCCATCTTCTGGCCCCGCATGTGAGGCGACGATGGGGGAGTCTGCCAAAACGGATGCGATGTTCGCCGCCGAGATTGCCTGCCCGGCTTGCGGGCGCAGGCGCTGCAGGTCGGCGGCGAAAACCTTGTTCGTACCCATGAGGCCTTCGATGCTCATCGCCGCGGCGACGTCGGCAACCGTCAAAAGGTCGTTGAGGTCGTGAATTGCGAGGCAGAGCTGCCCGAGCATCCCATCCGTTCCGTTGATGAGTGCAAGGCCCTCTTTTTCCTCCAGAGCAACAGCCGTTATGCCCGCCGCCTCAAGAGCACGTGCTGCGGGCATTTCAACACCGTGAGAGTCACGCACGTCACCTTCGCCGATGAGTGCCAGCGCGCAGTGTGACAGTGGCGCGAGGTCGCCTGAGCAACCGAGCGACCCAAAGTTTCGCACGATGGGCGTGATACCCGCATTCAACACCGCTGCGTAGGTCTCACACACGACGGGGCGAATGCCCGTGCGCGCGGTCATCAACGTGCTGAGGCGCAACAGCATGAGCGACCGAATGACCTCGCGCTCAACCTCATCACCCATTCCTGCAGCGTGTGAGCGAATCAGCGAAAGCTGCAGTTGCGCACGACGATCGCGTTCGATGAACGTGGTGGCGAGTGCGCCAAAGCCCGTCGAGATTCCATAGTGCGGATTCGGGTCAGACGCCAGGGCGTCGATGACGGCTCGACTCTCGGCGACTCGTGCGAGTGACGAGGGGTCAAGAGCTAGTTGCGCGTCGTGCCGTGCAACTGCGACGACGTCATCAAGAGAAACGGGACCGGAGCCAACGGTGACTGTGCGCATCCCACCATTTCAGTCGCTCACTCAGTCTCGCGGGCAAGCGCGAGGTCGACTAGTGTCTGAAATACCAGACGAAAGGATGCCGATGGCTCGGGTTCCCGCAGCTGATAACACCTTGCGCATTCTTGACCTGCTGAGCGTTCAGCGAGGGCCGGTCGCCGCACAGACGGTCGCAACCGCGCTGGGGCTCCCACGCTCGTCGGTTTACCAGTTGCTGACGGTGATGGTGGAGCGTGGTTTCGTTTCCCACCTACCCGAAGAGAAGCGATTTGGCCTCGGACCGAACGCGTACGCGCTTGCTTCGAGCTACACCCGGCAACAACCGCTGACGAGGCTTGGTGCACCGTTGATTGCACGATTAGTGGATGCAGTCGGGGAGAGTGGCCATCTCGCAGTGCTCCACGGCACCGACGTGCTCTACCTGGTCGAAGAACGCGCTCGAAACCGCCCGAGCCTCATCACCGATGTGGGCGTGCGCTTGCCGGCCACTAAGACAGCCAGCGGACGGGCGCTCCTCGCCGCGCTTCCTCTCGCGCAGTTACGAGCGCTGTATCCCGATGCGAAAGAGTACGCAACGGTAAAGCGCACCCTGGAGCCGGCTCGAGCGAGTGGTTTTGCGTCAGAAAAGGGTGATGTCACGGAGGGCCTTGCCTCGGTGGCGGCGTGTGTGATCGATCATGCGGGATGGCCGGCCGCCGCGGTCGCGGTGACCTTTCTCGATTCGGGTGAGGAACCCCCGATTGCTCTGATTGAGGGTGTCAAAAACACGGCCGCGGAGCTGCAAAAAAGGATTCACGGGCAGAGCTAGCACGTCTGCCAAATCGCATTCGTCGGTTGCCGTGGGTAGGGTGATACCCATGTCTACGAACAAGCCCATTGAGTCTCGTGACACGTCAATTGATGAGGTTACGTTCGCTCGGTTCAGTGGCCATTATCTTTTTTCGGATTCTGATTTCTTGCTGGCTCGCGCCCGTGCCGTCACAGCAGCGAGAGCGATGCCGTATCTCAGTGAATTCAGCCTGAACACCGGAACCTACTTTTTGCTGGCGCTTGCCTGCGCCGAATCGAGCCCAACAATCAACGAGCTGTCGCAGATTCTCTTGATTTCTGATGCAGAGGCCGAGCTCTTGGTTGATGAGCTTGAACGACTCTTCTTGATTGCACGTCGCCCGGATGCTCGAAATAAGAACGGCGTTGTCGTCATGGCGACACCCCAGGGAGAGGATCTCTTCGCCAAGGCACGCGAAACGCTGACGACGATGGAGCACGATCCTCTGCAGCAGCTCAGTCTGGCTGAGCGCAAGCAACTCGCTGACTTGCTCGGTCGAATCGCCTTCTAGGACAACAGCGTGCTTGCCTATCTGCTTCTCGCCGGTGCGATTGTTGCCGAAGTTGTTGCGACCACAGCGCTCAAGCTGAGTGACGGGTTCACCAAGTTGTGGCCGAGCGTCATCATGGGCGTCGGATACCTGGTCGCGTTTGCGTTGCTCGGTTTGGGCTTAAGTAAGGGCCTCTCAATGAGTGTGGGTTATGCCATCTGGGCGGGCGTGGGCACGGCGTTGATTGCCATTTTGGGCGTCCTGCTGTTCAAGGAAACCATCGCCCCGTGGGGGTTCGTCGGGCTCGGACTCATTGTTGCCGGTGTTGTCTTGCTCGAGCTCAACTCAGGACACTCGTAGTCGCCGAGCGGCTAGACCGTTTGGCGAAACTGTTCGAGCAGAGCCTCGCGAAATGCCACGTGTTCTGGCGTGCGTCGGAAGCCCGGCTGATCCCACGCGTTTGTCAGGTCTTCGAGTAATCGAACGCTCGCTCGTCCTGCGGGGATCGATCCCGATTCGCGCCAGAGCGCAAAGGCGTCAAAGTAAGACTCGATGCTGAGCGCCTTCATCTGACGAATAATCTCAGCGCGGGCCAGTGGGTCGAACCTACCTGAGACTTTTCTCACCTCGCACACCGGAACGGGAGTGAGGCTCATGTGAAAAGTGCGGTACCCGACGACGAGAGCGTGATCGTTGGGAAACCACAGGGGTGAGAAGCCCCGCGCGATGAGATTGCGGATTCGCACGGAGTGATGGTGGAACAGGTCAATCGGAATGCCGATGGGATCTTCTGTTCCGTGTGGGAGTGACAGATCCGGCACGAAACGCACTGGCTGGTTGCCGGGGACTTCGTCGAGCAGTTCTGCGTCCATCACCTCGATGTTTCCGCTTACCCATCGAAGTGGGCGGTCCAGCACATCGATTACTCCGGGATTACCACCATGACCCGCACCCGTCACAGTGCAGCGTGGTTTGCGAGCATCTCGTCGGTCAGCCATGTTCCCCCATTCATGTCAACCCCTCGGAGCTGACTCAGATTTGATTTGCGACCATATGGCATGCCACCGACATCGAAGACGCCAAGCGCTTTTCGATGCGGTGACCGCACCGCCCTGCGCCCGTAGTCTGGAGGACATGTGCGGAAGATACGTCGTGGCACGTACGCTCAGCGGAACAATGCCCGATTTGCTCGAGCAGATTCCCGGATGGCCGGCAGCGTTCGAGAACTTCAACATCGCCCCGACAACCGTCGTGCCCGTCGTGCTCGAATCACCTAATCCGCGCACGGGCGAAATCACGCGTCAGGTTGACGGTGTGCACTGGGGGTTTATTGCAGCCTGGAAGAAGTCGATTTTCGATCGCCCTCAACCGATCAACGCGCGAGTTGAGACGATTGCAACCAACGGGATGTTCCGCTCGGCATTCCGATACCGCCGGTGCATCGTCCCCGCGAATGGGTACTTCGAATGGAAGGTCGCGGCCGACGGCTCCAAGCAACCGTTCTTTATTCACGCAACACAGGGACTGGCATTCGCCGGAATCTATGAGGACTGGACCGGCGGGGGAGACAGCGCTTTCCGGTCTATGGCAATTATTACGCGGGATGCGGTCGGCCCAGCGCAGGTGCTACACGACCGCCTTCCCGTCATGCTCACTCCCGACGCATATGACGCGTGGTTGGGATCGGATCTCGCCAGCGCCGAACAAGCAACCAACCTCCTGATGGACACGAGCGCCCGCGTGGCGGAAACGCTCGAGTTCTACCCCGTCGATGCACGGGTCGGAAACGTGCGGAATTCCGGTCCCGAACTCATTACGCCCTTGGCCTAATTTTCCCCAGAGCGGCTCGGTGCGTTGCGCATCCGTGTCTTTAAGGCGCACACTTGTATCAGACCACCGGGAATAGTTGCCCGGCGCTGACGGATTTTCGTCAGCAACAACCGAACAAAGGAGTGCTCATGGCAGTCGAAATCATCAAGCTGGAAGCCCCCTCGGCCACCCTCGGTGGCGGCGAAGGCGGCGGTTGCTGCGGCGGTAGCTGCGGTTGCAACAACAAGTAAGAGCACAACTCTTACGCTCAAACTGAAAAGCCAGCAGAAAAGCTAGCTCACGCGAAGGCCCCGGGTGACCGGGGTCTTCGTCGTTAAGCGACTATTCGCACACCATGCCGTCGCCGTCGCCGTCGCGATAGAAGTTGTACTCGGGATCAACGCCACGGATGTACGGACCATACCCGTTCGCCTTGGCGTTCTTGCACGTGCCGAAGTCTTGGTCGACCACGCCGTCGCCCGACCCGTTTCCGCCGTTCGCCGGTGTTCCCGATATCGCGTTCGGGTCAATGGCGATGGATGCGCGTTCGGGAACGACCACGGTCAGCGTCGAACATCCGCTCAACAGGTTGCCGAGTGCGGATCGCTCCGGGGCGTCGACGCTCAAGTTCCAGCGCCACTTCACGGCCACCCACGTTGCCGCGTAGTCGCAGTAGTAGTCAGTGTTCGCCGGTAACCATTCCGCCGGGTCTTGATCGCTCTTGGATCGATTCGAGGAGGCAGAAACTGCGATGAGGCTCGCTGCGTATCCCAAGTCATTGCCGAAGGCGACTCGCGTCTGTGGCTTCCACTGCCACGCACCCGAAACCCACGCTTCCTTGAGTGGGACGAAATGGTCGATATCCACGTCGCCGGCATCCGTGAACCACACGGCGTCGTAAGCGGAGTACCAGCTGCCGGTCTCGATGGTGCAGGTGTTGCGTTTGGTCACGGGAACACCCGGTAGCGACTCTGTCTTGAGCACTTCGGCGCGCGTGTCGCATCCGTCGCCGTTGGCATCAATCCAGGCGTTGAACAAATCGCGCTCGTACCCGGTGTGTGCGTCGGGGGAGTCGTCGGCAGGAAGCTCGGCGAGCATGGCAACGAAGGTCAGAGCGTCACCCGTCGCAGCCGACGTCGCCGTGGGTGTGGGTGTTGGTGTCGGAGTGCGCGTCGACGGTGAGGATGTGCTCTTCGGTGCGGACGGGCGCGCGCTGGGTTCGAGTGACGCCGAGGTCGTCGATGAGCTCTGACCGGTGATCAGGCCAGCTAGTCCTGCGCTGTAGATGCCACCGACGACAAACAGAGGAACAAAGACAACGGCAATGCGTGTCGAATTCGTCTGCTTGTCCCACCAGCTACCCATGCACTCAAGGCTAACTTGCACTCGCGACATGTTCTCACTCACACATCGGCTGCCCGGACTAGTCTGCAGAGATGACACAACGTCGTGCATTAGTCACTGGCTCCACGGGGTACATCGGGGGGCGCCTGGTACCCCGATTGCTCGAGGCGGGATTTTCGGTGCGCGTGCTCGTTCGCAACGCCGAAAAGCTGCGTGACGTTCCCTGGCGTCGCCGGGTCGACATCGTCGAAGGCGACATCGGATTACTTGACGATGTGCAGGCAGCTTGCGATGACGTCGACGTTTTCTACTACCTCATTCATGGCATGGGCCAGCCCGGCGACTTTGAGGCATCGGAAAAGCGTGGCGCGCAGAATGCCGCGCGCGCGGCAGCCGAAAACGGTGTGTCACGCATCGTCTATCTCGGCGGTCTTCACCCACAGGAGGAAGACCTGAGCAAACATCTTCGCTCCCGAAAAGATGTGGGCGACATCCTGTTGGACTCTGGCGTTCCGACTATCGCACTTCAGGCCGGCGTCATCATCGGTTCCGGTTCCACAAGTTTCGAGATGATTCGACACCTCACCGACGTCTTGCCGGTCATGACCGCGCCGAAGTGGGTCGGAAACATGATTCAACCGATTGCCGTGCGCGATGTCTTGCACTACTTGATTCGCGCGGCCGACTTGCCGGCCAGTGTGAACCGGGCGGTCGACATCGGAGGTCCGGATGTTCTCAGTTATGGCGACATGATGAATGGCTACGCCGTTGAGGCGGGGATGCGCAAGCGCAAGATTATTCGACTTCCCGTACTGACCCCCTACCTGGCCAGCCAGTGGGTCAACCTCGTGACGCCGATTCCGCGCGCGCTCGCCGTGCCCATCATCGCCAGCTTGCAACACGACTGCGTGATGACGAACCACGACATTGATGCCATCATCCCCGCGCCCGAGGGGGGGCTCACGGGCTATCGTCGTTCCGTCAAGCTCGCTTTGGAACGCCTTGCTGCGGGTGACGTTGAAACGAGCTGGCAAAACTCGTCGATTGCGCGGGCGCCGAGTGACCCACTTCCGTCCGACCCGGAATGGACGGGGTCCAAGGTTTATACCGATCTTCGCGTTCGAGACTGCGCGGCACCTGCTGCGTCTCTGTGGGCGGTCATCGAATCCATTGGGGGCGACAACGGGTGGTACTCCATGCCCATGGCCTGGGGCGCTCGCGGGGCCATCGACAAACTCATGGGCGGCGTCGGACTGAGGCGTGGTCGCGCAAACCAACAGACGCTGCGCTCGGGTGAAGCACTCGACTGGTGGCGCGTGGAACGCCTCGACAAAGGGCGCTTTTTGAGGTTGCGTGCCGAAATGAAAGTTCCCGGTCGCGCCTGGCTTGAGTTATCTGCGGAGGCGGTAACCGAGCACACGTCGATCTATCGCCAGCGCGCCATCTTCTTTCCGCGCGGGCTTGCCGGGCGCCTCTACTGGCTCTCCGTTCTCCCGTTTCACGGGCTTATCTTCCCGGGTATGAGTCGTCGCATCGTCGCCGCGGCCGAGCTCATTTCAAATGAGAATCAGAAGCCGTCCATAGAGAACGCATAGAAACCGGCCTCACTCTGTAGTCACACCTGAGGCACGAATGCATCAGCGGACTAACTCGAAGGAGAACACAATGGCTGACAAGAAGCCGATGAACAACACCCCGGCCGGCGGCACCTCACCAGCGGGAGCGACAATCTTCGGTCGCCGACTCGGGGTCGGTGCTGTGGTTGGCGCATCGGTTGCTGGCCTCGCACTGCTCATCGGTGCCGGCGCAGCCGGTGCCGCCATCTCGCAGGCTGTCGATCACGGTGGTCGGGGTCACGCCGAACACGGCCAAGCGGCTGAACGCGGGCAGGGCGATATGAACGACAAGTCACAGCAGCGCGGCGGCCCCGGCGGCGAGAAGGGTCCTGGCCACGGTGACGGCCCGCGTGATGGTGCGATGAAGAACGGCGCCATGAAGGGTGACGGTAGGAAGGGTAACGGCATGAAGAACGGCGAAATGCCACATGAGCACGACGCCAACGGAAACGACATCATGCCCGACGGACAACTACCTTCTGGTCCCGGAACAACCCCAGCTCCGTAATCTCGCGGAGACCCCAGCGCGTGTCGCGCATCCCGTCATATAGATCGGATGCGC
>JBIISS010000088.1:0-4946 GCA_044340895.1 Microbacteriaceae bacterium | reverse complement strand
TCACATAGCCACTCGATGCCCCGTGACCACCGGATTGACTCGCTGCAACGGGTGCCGCGGCCGGAGTCGCTGCAGGAGCAGCAACCGCTGTTGGAGCCGGAGCCGGAGCCGGAGTCGGAGTCGGAGCGGGAGCGGGAGCGGGAACCTCAACGACGGGGGCAGGGGCAGGCGCAGCGACCGGTTCCACGACAGGCTCAGCCACAGGTTCTGGCGTTGGAGCAGGAGCGGCTACTGGTTCAACCGCAACCGGGGCACCTCCACCCGAACCATCGCCGACAATGACGAGCACAGTGCCAACGGCAACAGTCTCGTCTTCTTGAACGAGGATCTGCTCGACAACACCGGCAACGGGAGACGGTATCTCGGTGTCAACCTTGTCTGTTGAAACTTCGAGCAAGGGTTCATCTACCTCGACGCGGTCACCAACGTTCTTCAGCCAACGGGTAACGGTTCCCTCGGTGACGCTTTCGCCTAGTGCGGGAAGGCTGACGGACTCGCTCATTGTTTGTGATTCTCCTAGGTCAGAAGGTGTGAAAAAGCTTAGTGACGTGTTTCGTCTCTATAGCGTGTGAAGTGGCTTGCCTGCGAGGTACAGGAATGCCTCACCCATGGACTCGTTCTGAGTCGGGTGAGCGTGGACGAGTGGTGCGATGTCTTCCGGTTGGGCTTCCCAATTAACGGCAATCTGGGCTTCTCCAGCCATTTCGCCAACACGGGAGCCGAGTGCGTGCACTCCGACGATGGGACCTTCCTTGACGCGCACGACCTTCACGAGTCCCGGGGTTCCCAAGATTTCGCTCTTTGCATTTCCGGCCAAGTTGTACTCGAATGCAGCAATCTTGTCAGCGCCATATTGTTCGACAGCTTTTGCCTCGGTGAGTCCGACCGACATCACTTCGGGTTCACAATACGTCACCTTCGGAATGTTCACATCTGAGATCACGATGGGGTTGAGTCCCGCAATTTCTTCGGCGACGAAGAATCCGTGCT
Source organism: Microbacteriaceae bacterium (assembly GCA_044340895.1). GTDB lineage: Bacteria > Actinomycetota > Actinomycetes > Actinomycetales > Microbacteriaceae > RFQD01. The sequence goes on along the minus strand of JBIISS010000088.1, from coordinate 3,956 downwards.
GGTATCCACGGTGAGCCAACTGCAACCCGGGGACAATGTCACCGACAGCCCAGACACCAGGAACATTTGTCTGAAGTCGCTCGTTGGTCACTACGTATTCGCGATCCACCGTGACGCCAACTTCTTCGAACCCGAACCCTGCGGTGTTTGCTCCGCGACCAACGGCGACGAGCAGCAGGTCGGCCGCGACTGTCTCACCGTTCTCGAGAGTTACGGTGACGCCCTGGTCATCCTGTGTGACGCCGCTAAAGCGCACGCCAATCTTGTAGTCGATCCCACGCTTACGAAAGGCGCGTTCGAGTCCCTTCGAAATACTTTCTTCCTCATTAGGTACGAGGTGAGGCAGGCCTTCTATAATCGTTACTTCGGAGCCGAATGATCGCCAGACGCTGGCAAACTCACAACCAATCACGCCACCGCCCAAGATGGCGACGCGCGCTGGTATGTAGTCGAGGGCTAGTGCCTGTTCGCTCGTGATGACTCGACCTTCAATTTCGAGCCCGGGAAGCGACTTCGCGTATGAGCCTGTGGCCAAAACGACATTCTTGCCAATGTAGTTGTCTCCGTTGACAGACACGGTGGTGGCGGACGACAGTCGACCTTCACCTTCAACAACGGTGATGCCGCGAGCTTTGATGAGTCCCTGCAGGCCCTTGTACTTTTTGGCCACGATTTCGTCGCGGTACGCGTTCACTTTGGCGATATCAATGCCCTGGACAGATGCGATGACTCCAAATTCGGCAGCGTCGCGGGCCACATCCGCAACTTCTGCCGAGTGCAAAAGAGCCTTAGTCGGAACACAACCGCGGTGGAGACACGTACCACCCAGTTTGTCTTTTTCAATGAGGGCAACGGTCATGCCGAGCTCGACGGCGCGCACCGCGGCGGAATAGCCTGCGCTTCCGCCGCCGAGAACTACCATGTCAAAACTGTGATCCGCCACGCGAACTCCTCACGAAAATCTGACCAGAGGTCAGTGTTGTTGCTGGATGGGCGCTGCCCACATCTATCGGGTCAAGCCTGAGTTCAGACTACTACTTGGAGGAGAGTCGTTCGGCGTGACGAATGAGTGCACGCACCGCGGTTGCTGTCGGACCAGCGCCGGTGAATCCGTAGGCCCCTCCTGGGTTGTTCGCAGTGCTGGCAATGTCGAGATGCACCCACGGAGTTGTTCCCACAAACTCCCGAAGGAACGCAGCGCCGACCAACATGCCACCAGCGGTGTTGCCGACCTTTGCATTCATCAGGTCAGCCACGTCTGACTTGAGTAGAGACGTGAGTTCGGACGGCATCGGCATGGGCCAAAACTGCTCGCCCGCATCCGTTGCCGACTCAACGAATTGTGCGACTGCCGCGTGGTCACCCATGGCTCCCGCGTATCTGTTGCCCAGTGCGACCGAGGCGGCGCCAGTGAGGGTTGCTACGTCAATGATGAGGGAGGGCTTTTCCTTCTCGGCCGCTACGAGCCCATCAGCGAGTACCAGTCGACCTTCGGCATCCGTGTTTGTGACCTCGACTGTTTTTCCGCCGTACATCTTCAAAACATCGTTGGGTCGAATCGCCGTTCCGCTCGGCATGTTCTCGGCGATACACATCCACGCGGTAACGGCGATCGGGAGTTCAAGCGACGCAATCGCGCAGATTGCAGCGAGGACCGTCGCCGCACCCGTCATGTCGTATTTCATGCCAAGCATGCTCGACGCCGGCTTGAGTGACAGACCGCCGGTGTCAAAGGTGATTCCCTTGCCAACGAGCGCAATGTGATTCTTGTGCTTTGCGGGGCTGTATGTCAGGCGAACAAGGCGAGGGGGACGCGAGCTTCCCTGTCCGACGCCAACAATTCCTCCGAATCCTTCGCGCTCGAGCTGTTTTTCATCCCAGACCTTGACGCGAATTGGGAGCGGCCTTGCCGCCGCTGTCGCTCGCGCCGCGAGCTCAGCTGGACTCAGCACATTTGGTGGCGTGTTGACGAGGTCCTTGACCAATTTTGCTGCCGCAGCGACAGCCCTCGAGCGATCGATAACTGTCTTTGATTTGTGCTGCGTGACAATCGAGATTGCGGAGAGCGGAGTCCGAGAGTCACCTCCTGAAGAACTGTTTGGCTTGGATTGAAACTGTGTGAACGTGTATCCGCCGAGAAGGGCTCCTTCTGCGATTGCAGCAGTCTCGTCAACCGACGCTGTTGGCAATGCGATCCCGAGCGATTTCGCACCGCTGAGTTTTCGTACCGCCGCGCCAACGGCGTCGCGCAACACGTCGGGACTCACGTTTGATGAACCCAGCCCGGTAAAGATGATGCTTCGACGATCGTCTCTCGGGTCAGGAATCTTTGTCACCGTGTCGAGTGCCGATCTGGCATCAGTTCGTGCAATCACTTCGTTGAGATACTCGAATTCCTCAAGAGCGAAAACGGCCGGCTTGCCGTCACGATCGGTGACGCCCACGATCACTGCGTCAACGGATGCGGGAAGCTTGGAGAGCAATCGGAGCGACGGGAGCGTTTCGGGCATGAACGAATGCTACAAAACGTTTTGCGCACATTCGGGGCGTAGGCTTGATGAGTGGCCAACCATGACAACTTGTTGCAGTTCTCAATGGAGCCTGATTCCGTTCCACGCGGGCTGCCTCTCGTTGCAGGCTTGACCGGATTTACTGACTCGGGATCGGCCGTGTCGCAGTTCACCGAATACATCCTCGATGTCATGCAATCCAAGGTCGTTGCGGTCTTTGATCCGGATGAGCTGCTCGACTATCGTGCACGGCGGCCGACGATCTATTTCGACCAAGATCACCTCACTGGCTACGAGCCGCCTCGACTCGCCATTCACCTTGTGCACGATGAAATGAACCGCCCGTTTCTTCTGCTCTCCGGATATGAACCTGACTTCAAGTGGGAGCGCTTCAGCAAAGCGGTGCTCGCGTTCGTAGACGATTTCGACGTTGTTGAGACGACGTGGGTTCATGCCATACCTATGCCGGTTCCTCACACGCGTCCCATCGGTGTCACGGTTAGTGGAAACCGGCGCGACCTGGTGGAGAGCAAGAGCGTCTGGCGCCCCCACACGCAGGTGCCATCAAACGCCATGCACCTTGTTGAATACCGTCTAGATACTTCTGGCCATAACGTCTGTGGGTTCGTGCTCTTGGTGCCGAACTACCTCGCCGATACTGAGTTCCCGAACGCGGCACTGACGTCTCTCGAATTCATCACGTCGGCCACGGGGCTTCTATTTCCAACCGATCGACTTCGCGAAGAGGGGCGAGAATTCATCGCACGCATTGATGAGCAGCTCACCACAAATGACGAACTCGCAAAAATGGTGCGCAAACTCGAGCGCCGATACGACGATTACATGAAGGACAACATGCCTGATGAGATGTTGCGTTCGCCACTAACCGATGAAGACGGAGCACTACCAAGCGCAGATGAGATTGCGGCTGAGCTTGAGGCGTTCTTGAGTGCGCGACCTCATCACGACGACGGCCCCGAGCGCTAACTGCACATCTGCTGGGTTTGGTCAGAAGTGTCAGTTCTGATGTGGCACAATAATTGAGGACCCAGTCTCCTTTTCGTGAGGACTTGACATGGGTCCTCACTATGCCGCTTCGGGGCATGTGATGAAGGTGACCTAGGTGAACGAGGTGCGACTTGGCTTTCTTCGGAATTGGCAGAAAACCCAAAGAAGAGAAGAGCGTTGAAGCTGCAGTAAAGCCTGTAAAGAAGGCCCCTGCCGCGAAGGCTCCTGCTACAAAAACGACAGCGACGAAAGCACCCGCTGCGAAAGCACCCGCGACGAAAGCACCCGCGGCGAAGGCCCCAGCTGCGAAGGCCCCAGCTGCGAAGGCTCCGGCCACCAAGGCTCCGGCCACCAAGGCTCCGGCCACCAAGGCTCGGGCCACCAAGACGCCGGCATCGAAGGCAACCGCAGCTAAAACGCCTGCAACCAAAACACCAG
>JBIISS010000087.1:0-4949 GCA_044340895.1 Microbacteriaceae bacterium | reverse complement strand
CCACGGTAACCGCGCTCGTTGCCGGACTTGCTGCCGTGGCGCAGGGGTTCGATGTGGTGGATGCGCCACCCGAGCAAACCGCAGTCTGGGTCATGCAGAACTCAGCTGGTCAGCGATACGCGCGAGTGAATGCGGCGCTCGATGAACTCGACTCCGTCAACGCGGTGAGTAACCCCAGTGCCGTCGTTCAGTCGCCCTCGGGTGTGCTGCTCTTTACGGATGGTGACTCGCGATTCACGCCCGTGGATACGTCCAATCCGAAAGATGTCGAACCCGACTCGGCGAACGCCATCAGTGCACCGCGCGAGACAACCGACGTGCAATCGAATGCCAACACCGTGGCCTTCCTGGCCGCCGGCGGCTCGGTGTGGGTCTCGCGCCTCGATGGCGGTGCGAGCGAAGCGCGTCAGGTGAGTCTGTCTACCGGGCCGTCGGCGAATCCCGCAGAGCCGAGCGCAGATTCTGCAAACGACACCGTCGACACCGGAACCGCTGTCACCGCGATGTCTCTCTCGGTTGCGGGCAAACTCGCCATGTTTTCTGCGACTGACTCGACAGTGCGGGTCTTCGACACGGGTAGCGGGCTACTCACCGGAGAGACGGTCGTGCTGTCTCCGGCACCCGACGCGGAGCATCCGCTGCAGATGACCTGGTCAGACGAACGCTGGGCATTGCTCGACCCGATCGACCAGAGGCTCTGGGTGCAGGGCCGTGCAGAACCGATCACGATCGACTCGGGGCTTAACGCGGGCGCGCTTTTGCAGTCGGCCACCACGATCGACAGTGTGCTCGTGATCGCCCAGTCTGACGTGCTCGTGACGGTCGACCTCGATTCGGGGCAACCGCTCGCCACGTCTCCCGCGCAAGGTTTTGCCGCTCGACCTGCTCAGGTTGGTTCCACCGTGATGGCAACCTGGTTGGCGACGGGCACTGCAGGCGGGTTGGCCGTCGATGCCCTCTCGGGTGAAACCGTTCCTCTGGGGTACGCCGGCGCACGGCTGGAGTCTGACCCGAATCCTGTCATCCAGGTATCTGGTTCGCGCGCGGTGTTGAATGACACGGCGAGTGGATGGGCGTGGACACTGCCCACGGGCACGCTCGTGACGGGTTCACAAGACTGGAGCCTGCTGTCGACCGACCCCACGACCGAGACCGACTCCGCCGATACGGCAAACGTGACACAACCCCGGCCGCCCGTGGCGGAACCGGACTCCTTCGGCGTTCGAGCGGGCTCGAGTGTGACCCTGCCCGTGATGCTCAATGACTACGACGCAAACGGCGACGTTCTCGTCATCGACCCGACTTCACTTACACAACCCTCCTTCGGCACGATCGCGCTCATCGACCAGTCACAACAGCTGGTGTTCACGGTGCCGGCTGGAGCCACAGGCACGACGAGCATCGAGTATCGCGTCAGCGATGGCACGACCGCAGACGGCCTGATGTCAGAATCCGCACGCGTGACCTTGACGGTCATCCCTGATGACCAAAACTCGGCACCCGAGTGGTGTTCCGACTTTGAGGCGAGCTGCGTCATCAACTGGCCAAGCCCGAGCGTGGCTCCCGGCGGAACCGTCGAACTGAACATCATGAACGGCTGGGTCGACCCGCAAGGTGACCGGGTGTTTGCCGCAGGTGCCACGGTCGACTCCGGCACGGGTCGAGTGAACGTCTCTCCGACGGGCCGGTTGGTCTATCAGCACGCGAACGCGTCTCTTGCGACAACCGAGGTGGTCGCAGTCACCGTGAAAATCTCAGACACCAACGGGGCAACGACGACACGAATACTGAACATCACGGTGACCCCGAACCCAACGCTCGTCGCGACCCCTTTTGCGGTCGTGACGGCCGTCGGTGAACCCGTGTCGATCGACATTGCGTCGCACGTGAGCGGCGGAGTGAGCCCGGCCACTCTGGTGACCGCCGCATTGCCGAGCGGTTCATCCGCTCGCGTCACGCTTGTCTCTCCCACCGCTTTCACGTTTACCAGCCCAGCGGAGGGCGATTTCGATGTCGCCGTGACGGTGACCGACGGTGTTCAGTCGCAGGCATCCAATGTGCGCGTGATTGTCTCAGCGCCGGCGACCCGACCCGTTGCGCTTGCCCCGGTCAGTATCTTCTTGACGCCGGGAAGCGATCAACTCGTGGACGTCTTCACGGCGGCGACGAATCCCGAGGGTCGTGTGCTGATGCTCGACTCGACGCTCGTGACACCGAGCGTAGGTGCCAGCTTGTTCGTCGACGTGGTCGACGCGGCTCGCATGCGCGTTCGCGGAGCAACAGCGGATGGCCTCGCCGGTCGAATCGGAACCATCGATTTCACGGTGAGTGATGGCACACCCAACAGCCTCGTCACCGCCACCGGTCAAGCTGTTGTCTATCTGCTTCCCAGCCCGGCAAATCAACCGCCGATCGCAGTCGATGACTCGGCGTCGGTTCGTGTGGGCGCCCAAATTGACGTGGATGTTCTCGCCAACGACCTCGGAGCGACCGGTTCCACACTCACGGTTGATCCGATGTCCATCAACGCTGACTGTGCGGCAAACCTCGTGTTCGCAGCCGACAACCTGTTGCGTGTTCTTGCACCGAACCAGCCCGGCGTCTTCCGCTGTGCCTACGCGGCCACCGTCGTGGGAAACCCGTCGCTCGTCTCCACAGCCGTATTGACCCTGACGGTTCTCGGCGCCGACGGCAACAAGCCACCTCTGGCACCAACCCTGCAGGCGCGCGCCGAGCCGGGTTCCTCGGTTGAGATCACCGTTCCGCTCACCGAACTTGACCCGGACGGTGACGCGGTGTGGCTCACGGCCGTTGGCTCGCCGACAAACGGTTTCGCTGCGGTTTCGGGGAGCGGACAATCCATCACATTCACAAGTCAAGCCACCGCAATCGGTCAAGATTCGTTCACCTATTCGGTGCGGGATGCCCGAGGCGGAGCGTCGACGGGTACCGTGCGTGTGGGCATCCTCACCACCACAGCCGAACCCGGACCGATCACGACGACCGATTACGTTGACGTGACGGCGGGCTCCGACAAAGACGTGACACTCGACCCCACCGTCAACGACATCGATACCGTGGGCGATGGGCTCACGCTTGAGCCAGACAGCGTTGTCCCCGACGCAAAACCTGGCACCCTGCCATTCACCACCGCGCTGAGCGCACTGCAACGGGTCGATGGCAACGAGGTGACGATTCGTGCCCCTGAGACTCCGAGCGTGCTCAGCTACAGATACTCCGTGGCCGACGCCAACGGCAACGTTTCTGTCGGTTTGCTCGTCGTGCGTGCGGTGGTCGAATCAACCCCGGCGTTCCCTCAGATTCGCGACACCTATGTATCTTTCGCCGATCGCTCTCGGTTGATTACCGGTATCGACGTGGTCACCAACAAGGTCTCGTGGGCCGGCGGCGACATTTCAACCCTCACCCTCGACCTCTGGCCGGGAAGCGACGGCTTCACCGCATCCGGTTGGTCGATTCTCGGAATCGCGCCCGACCGTGGTGCACTAATTCCGTTTTCGCTCACGGGGACGGACTTCGCCGGCAACGAGGTTGTGAGCTACGGGTTCCTGCGCATCCCGCCACTCGAGGCGGCAATTTTGACGCTGAAGCAAGACGTTCCGCCCATTTCGGTGCGTGAAGAAGACTCGGTTACGTTCAACATGACTGATCTTGTGGCGACACCTGCGGGAACATCCATTGAGGTTCTCAGTGACGGTGTGGAGGTGTTCGGTGCACGCGCCGCCGCCACATGCTCGGCAGGCGATGGAACCAATGTGACCTACAACGCAGGGCTCGGAGCGCCCTGGAGCGACGGCTGCATTGTCTCTGTGAAACTGCGCGGGGCGGATACCGTCACTCGACTCCTGGTTGCGGTTGAGGTAATTCCACTCGACCCCGAACCCGAGCTCACCGACCGCGCGCTGGAAATCTCGCCCGGAACGCCGCCGACAAACACCAAGGTGTTCGACCTCACCACGATGACAACGTGGATTGACAATGACGACTTTACGAGCCTTGAGTACGTGATTGAGTACACGGGCACGTCGTTCGACGTTGAACTTGTCGGCCCGTCGCTCACCATCGTTGCGAACGATGACGCTGTGCCCGGCACAAAAGAAGTCGCGACGGTGCGCATCGCGAACCACCCGAAGACGTTGCCGGCGACCATCCGACTGCTGGTCGGCCCAGCCCCGGTCGACGGACCAATCGGTGGATTCGGTTCGCTCACGTGTGTGGCAACCGACACAAGCTGCACCATCGCAATCTCGGCGCTGACCGGCACCTACAACCCCTTCACAACAGAGCTGGTCTTTGCGCCCTTCGGATACCCAGATGAAGACGCGGGTAACGCGGTGAGCTGTGGGCAGGCTGTGCTCAGCGCATCCGATGGCACCATCACCGCTACCTGGTCTACTGGCAACCAAACCGTCGGCGCTCAGTGCGGTGACATTCCCTACACCGTGCTGGATGCCCAAGGTCGGGCCGCCGTTGGATCGCTCAACTTTGCGCTTGCCGGGTTCCCGGGCGCGCCGGGGTCGCTCACGCAGAGCGCGTTCACCGACTCCAGCGTGACGTTGCGCATCGAGCCCGATGAGGCGGGCAATGCGTCCCCGAGTTTGCGGGGTTTCCGTATCTATCAGGATTCCGGCAGCTCACCTGTTCTCGATTGCCCGGTTACTGCCGGTGACGAACGTTACGCGCTCGAGTGCACGATTACCGGGCTCACGGCATTCGAGAAGCACACCTTCAAGGCAGTGCCCTACAACGAGGTCGGCGACTCTGCCTTCTCATCGACCGTCACCAACGCGTATGCCTATCGCGCTCCGCTGTTCGGGAGTATCGACAGCGCAACCGGCGTCTACAACGCAACACTCACCACGCTGGCGACGGGTGCCGTCTCGGTCACGGTCACTCCGGCCGCCGACGCGCAGGTCGAGTCGTACGTG
>JBIISS010000086.1:0-4982 GCA_044340895.1 Microbacteriaceae bacterium | reverse complement strand
CGCGTCGCCCTCGAAACAACATCCGCCGAGACGATGACGCCATCGCGCTGAGTGAAGTATCCATGCCGCACGGTATGCACCACCCGCCCGGGCAACTCCATGCCGAGGAAGGGCGAGTTGATCGATTTTCCGGCGAGATCGTCGGTCGTGAGAGTAGACCGCGACGTCGCGTCCATGAAAACTAAGTCCGCGATTCGCCCCTCTGCGAGAACACCGGCTGCATCATCCACGCCACCGATGACGGCGGGCTGGTAACTCATCACGCGCGCAATACCGGCCCAATCAAGGAGCCCGGTCTCGACCATCGCAAGCTGAACAATAGACAGCGCAGTTTCTAGACCGACCATGCCGAACGCGGCATCGTTCCACTCGCACTCTTTGTGTTCGCTTGGGTGCGGTGCGTGATCCGTGGCGACGATGTCGATGGTTCCATCCGCAAGCGCTTGGCGGAGCGCCATGACGTCTGCATTGGTGCGGAGCGGCGGGTTTACCTTGAACCGAGCGTCGTATTCACTTGCCGTTTCATCGGTCAGTAGCAGGTGATGCGGCGTCACTTCTGCCGTCACCTTGATTCCCTTCGCTTTGGCGGATCGAACGATTTCGACGGAACCGGCGGTCGACAGGTGACAGACGTGCAGACGACTATTTGTGTACTCAGCGAGCAATACATCGCGCGCGATGATTGCTTCTTCAGCCACCGCAGGCCATCCGGTCAACCCCAGTCGAGCAGAGACGGCACCTTCGTTCATCTGTGAACCGCTGGTCAGGCGTGGTTCTTGCGCGTGCTGCGCCACAACACCTCCGAATGTGGAGACGTACTCGAGTGCTCTGCGCATGAGCAGGGGGTCATGCACGCACTTGCCGTCATCGCTGAATACTCGAACACGGGCACGCGACGTTGCCATGCTTCCGAGGTCGGCTAGTTCATCGCCGCCGAGGCCGACCGTGACGGCACCAATCGGCTGAACCGTGGCGTATCCGGAATCAATGCCTCGACGCAGAACCTGCTCGACGACGCCGGCGTTATCAGCGACCGGACTCGTGTTGGCCATAGCGAACAGGGTCGTGAAACCTCCAGCAGCAGCCGCCTGCGTTCCGGTCAACACTGTTTCGCTTGCCTCGAAACCTGGTTCACGCAAGTGCGTGTGCAGATCTACCAGTCCGGGAAGAACACGAAGGTCCCCGACGTCGATGACCTCGCATCCGTCTGCACTCAGGTCAGAACCGATGCGCTCTATGAACCCATCTCTGACCAGGATGTCGGACAAAGACCCATCGGGAAGGGTCGCGCCTGCAAACAAAAGACCAGACACTTATGCCTCACTTCCAGTTAGAACCGAATAGAGAACGGCCATGCGAACGAAGACGCCGTTGGCGACCTGTTCAATGACCGTGGATTGCGGTGAATCGGCCGCTTCGGAGCAAATCTCGAGACCGCGATTCATTGGTCCGGGATGCATAACCAGAGTTCGCTCCGACAGGCGAGCAAATCTCTCCGAGGTGAGCCCCCAGAGGTGTGAAAACTCGCGCTCGGAGGGAAAAAACGCTTGGTGCATTCGTTCCTTCTGGATGCGCAACATCATGACGGCGTCCGGATTCGTTGCGAGCACTGCATCCAAGTCGCTCGCCATCGCGACTGGAAAAGACTCGTGCGCGTGTGGCAGCAGCGTGGGTGGCGCAACCAGCGTCACCTCTGCGCCCAACGTTGTGAGCAGCCATGCATTGGAGCGCGCGACACGGCTGTGAGCGATGTCGCCGACGATGCTGACACGAAGGCCGTCGAGGCCCTTGCCCCGTGAGGCCGACCCGTTGACGCGTTTGCGAATCGTATAGGCGTCCAAGAGCGCCTGCGTCGGGTGCTCGTGTGTGCCATCACCGGCATTCACCACGGGCACGTCAATCCATCCGCGATTGGCCAGTTGATAGGCAGCGCCCGAGGCTCCGTGCCGAATAACGACCGCATCGACTCCCATCGCCGTCAGAGTTTGTGCTGTGTCCTTCAGGCTCTCGCCCTTTGAGACGCTCGAACCTTTCGCGGCAAAGTTGATTACATCGGCCGACAAGCGTTTCTCTGCCACCTCAAACGAAATTCTGGTTCGCGTGGAGTCCTCAAAGAAAAGGTTGACGATGGTGAGTCCTCGTAACGCGGGAAGCTTCTTGTGTGCTCGGTCAGCCGTCGTCGCCATGTCCTCGGCGGAGTCCAATAATGCGATCGCTTCATCTCGAGCAAGGTCGGCAGTGGAGAGCAGGTGTTTCATTCAGACTCCCCCGCAATTTCAACGAGGTCTGTGCCGTCAGTTTCCACTAGGTGCACGTTGATGCGCTCCGTGTGCGAGGTCGGCAGGTTCTTGCCCACATAGTCCGCGCGGATGGGAAGTTCGCGGTGTCCGCGGTCGACAAGAACTGCCAGACGAACTGCCTTTGGTCGACCGAGGTCCGTGACAGCATCGAGCGCGGCGCGAACCGTGCGTCCGGAGTACAGCACATCGTCCACCAGCACAACCGTCGAGCCGTCGATTGCTACCGGAACATCGGTCGCCGAGCTCGCTCGGGTCGGTTGGTCGAGAAGGTCATCCCGATACATGGTGACGTCAAGTGAGCCGACAGGAACAATCGTGCCCGGCTCGATGCTGGCGATGATGTCGGCAATTCGGTGCGCAAGAAAGACACCCCGTGTGGGAACGCCGAGAATGACGAGATCAGCAGCGCCACGATTGGCTTCCAGAATCTCGTGAGAGATTCGAGTCAGCGCGCGTTGGATATCAGTCGCCTGCAAGACGGTGCGAGCAGTCACCTGACCCCCTTTCCCGCCTCACAGGACGGCCTTAAAGGATGTCGTACAGTTCGACTGTAGCAGACGAGACAACCAGCGCAATCGGACCGGTCGTCAGCGGGGTGTCGCGGCAATCGCTCCGAGAACTCCGTTAATGAAGGTCGGCGAATCATCGGTGCTGAGCTGGGTCGCAAGCTCCACTGCTTCACTCACGGCAACGGTGGATGGGACTTCCGGGTTGAACAGTAATTCCCACGTACCGAGTCGCAAAATGGCCCGGTCTACCGCAGGCATGCGCGCAATCTTCCACCCGCGAGCGTGTGTCTCGATCGTCTCATCAATGACCTCGGCGTTATCAATAATGCCGTCAACAATTTCGCGTGCATAAAGCCACGATGCTTCGCGGTCTGGCTCGCTCGCGGCACGTGTTGCCTCGGCCATCAACGAGACTTCGAGTCCGTCTTCTCGAACATCCGCTGCAAAGAGGATGTCCAGCGCGCGTTTGCGCGCCTTGCGTCGGGCGCTCACGAACTAATCGTTGACACGGCCAAGGTAATCACCCGTGCGAGTGTCGACCTTAACCTTGGTGCCCGATTCGAGAAAGAGCGGGACCTGAATTTCATAGCCGGTTTCAAGTGTGCCGGGCTTAGTTCCTGCCGAAGAACGATCTCCCTGCAAGCCTGGCTCTGTATATGTCAACTCGAGAACAACGCTTGTCGGGAGTTCGACGTAGAGAGCTTCACCTTCGTGAAGCGCTATCTGAAGTTCTTGGTTCTCGAGCATGAAGTTCTTCGCGTCTCCGACAATCGCCTCGGCAACAGAAAGCTGCTCGAAGGTGTCCTTGTCCATGAAGACGTACTCGTTGCCGTCGTTGTAGAGATACTGAAAGTCTCTGCGATCGACGGTGGCAGTTTCGATCTTGGTACCAGAGTTGTACGTCTTGTCAACGACCTTGCCCGACAGCACGTTCTTCATTTTGGTGCGGACGAAAGCGCCACCCTTGCCTGGCTTCACGTGCTGGAATTCGATGACGTTCCAAAGCTGGCCGTCGATCTTGATGACGACGCCGTTCTTGATGTCTGCCGTGGTTGCCATGATTCATTCCTGTCCTGTTTCAAGCGGTGATAAGCGATACAGCGTCGTGGACTCTTCCGCGGCACCATGAAAGTTTAGTTGCGCGTCAATTGCACAAGAGCGAGGCGATAGGAATCGAATCCAAATCCAGCAATCACCCCGGTCGCGACCGACGAGATGACACTTGTGTGTCGAAACTCCTCACGCGCATGCGGGTTGGAAATGTGCACTTCAATCAGCGGAACGCCGGCCTTCGTCACCATCGCCACGGCGTCACGCAGTGCATATGAGTAGTGCGTAAATGCGGCGGGATTGAGGATGACGGGTGTGCCCGTATCCACCGCTTCATACAGCCATTCCATGAGCTCAGGCTCGGAGTTGGTTTGGCGAACGTCGATGTCATGTTCTGCCGCGTCGGCTCTCAGCGTGTTCTGCAAATCCTCGAGGGACGCCGAGCCGTATACCTCAGGCTCGCGCACGCCGAGACGACCCAAGTTGGGGCCGTTGAGAACGAGAATGCGCATGCCGAGAAGTCTATTGCCCGACCGTCGTGGCAGCGGTTAGCTAGCCACCTCTTGATACGCGGCGAACAACACCGACGTATCGGGCACGTTCACCGTCACCGGTTTACCAATGTCACTCAGTGTGATGAATCGCAACATGTTGCCCCGAGCCTTCTTGTCACGACGCATCGCCGCCAAGAGGGTGTCCCAGCGTGAGGCGCTGTACGTCGTCGGCAACCCCAGCAATGTGAGAACACGTCGCTGTCGGTCGACGACCTCGGACGGCAGTGAAGATGTGAGTGCCGAAAGTTCCGCCGCGAAAACCATTCCCACAGAGATTGCCGCACCGTGGCGCCATTGGTAGCGCTCTGCGTGCTCGATGGCGTGGCCCAGCGTGTGGCCGTAATTCAAGATTTCGCGCTGGCCTTGCTCGGTGAAGTCTTCCGACACGACTCGAGCCTTGATCGCGATCGACTTCTCAATCAGAGTGCGAAACTCTTCCGATCTTGTGTTGGTGGCACGTTCGACGTCCGCTTCGATGATGTCCAATATCTCCACGTCCGCGATAAAGCCACACTTGACGATTTCAGCAAAACCAGCCAACTTCTCGTTTACCGGCAGTGTGGAGAGCG
>JBIISS010000085.1:0-4995 GCA_044340895.1 Microbacteriaceae bacterium | reverse complement strand
CACTGGCTATGCCTTGCGCGGACGCGCCCATTCATACTGACCGGGCCAATAGGAGATGTCAGCGCCAAGCTCGATTGCCGCGCGCAGTGCAAAGTGCGGGTCACGGAGCATTTCGCGTCCGATCAGTACCGCATCCGCTTTGCCACTCTCAACGATTTCGTTCGCAAGCTGAGGTTCTGTGATGAGCCCCACTGTGGACACCGGCATTTTCGAGTGCTCCTTGACGTGCGTGGCAAGGGGAACTTGGTAGCCCGGGCCGACAGAAATCTTGATGCCGGAGACATTCCCGCCGGAGGAGATATCGGCGAGGTCGGCGCCACGCTCGAGAGCCCAATCGGCAACGATGCTGGTTTCTTGTTCGTTCCAACCGCCCTCAACCCAGTCGGTCGCACTGAAGCGAATGAACAAAGGGATCTCGCCGCCCATCTCGGCCCGCATCGCTGACACAATCTCGAGGAGAAGTCGTGCCCGATTTTCGAGCGGCCCGCCGTATTCGTCGGTGCGCTGATTCGACAGTGGCGAGAGAAACTCGTGCAACAAATACCCGTGCGCTGCGTGAATTTCGATTACGCGAAAGCCGGCGGCGACCGCGCGACGAGCCGCACTTGCCCACGCGTCGACAATCACCTGAATCTCCGCAATGGTCAGCTCATGCGGCACGTCGTGACCGGGGTATGCGATTGCCGATGGGGCGACAGACTTCCATCCGCCAGCCGTGATCGGAACCGTGCCCGACTTGCCTTCGTAATCAAACGGAGGGGAGTCGCTCCCTTTTCGCCCGGCATGCGCCAGCTGGATTCCCGGAACGGCGCCTCGCGACGCGATGAAGTCGACCACGCGTTTCCAGGCAGCGATCTGTTCGTCGTTCCATAAGCCGGGGCATCGCGGCGTGATACGCCCTTCTGGCGTCACACCAGTTGCCTCGGCGAGGACGAGCCCCGCACCTCCGATTGCGAACGAACCGAGGTGTGCCATGTGCCAGTCGCCGACGATGCCGTCTTCGTTGAAACACGAGTACTGACACATCGGTGCGACCCAAATGCGGTTGCGCATGGTGACGTTGCGAATCGTGAACGGTTCGAAGAGTGCGGGCTGGCTCATTTCAACAAACTATCGTTGAGTCTGTGAGCGCGCGAGACACCACTGAGTTTGGCGTCGCTGACGCGCGCAACGTGATTTCGATTCCGCGCGAAACCGACGACAAGTATTCGCGCGGTGTGGTCGGATTCGTGACGGGATCGCGTGAGTATCCGGGCGCGGCCGTGCTCGGTGTATCCGCTGCCTATCGAACCGGCGTTGGCATGGTGCGTTACGTCGGCCCGAAATCGGTCGGCCGGCTCGTTCTCGCACGCAGACCCGAAACCGTGCTGGGCATCGGCGGCGTGCGTGCGTGGGTTCTCGGTTCCGGAGTAACCTGGCCCATCTCGAGCTCTGAAACCGAGTCGATGATGAAGATGGCAATCGGCATGGGCACGCACATTGTGCTGGATGCGGGGGCACTCAACCTCGTCACAGAACTTCCGTTTCGTGAGCGGGTCGTCATTACCCCGCACGCACGTGAGTTGTCACGATTGATGACGGATGCTTCGGCCAACCCTGCCGAATGGTCAGACGACATCGTCGCGCAGGATCCGGCGGGGGCCGCGGCTCGCGCGGCAACCGAACTCGGAGTTGTGGTGTGTCTCAAGGGTCACGTGACCCACATCGCGGCCAAGGATTCGGATGGTCTCACCGAGTTTGCCGTGACGTCGCCGACGACCTGGCTCGCGACGGCAGGTACCGGAGATGTGCTGGCAGGCATCATGGGGGCCGTGATTGCGACGAACGAACCTGCGTCGGCACGTGAGCTCGCCCGGTGCGCTGCTGCTGGTGTCTTTGTGCATGGGCGTGCCGCGAGCATCGCATCCGCGGGCGGGCCAATCGCCGCACTCGACGTTGCCGAAGCAGTGCCGGCCGCGGTTCGTGAGGTGTTGTCCGCGTGATGTCGCAACTTCTGGCGAACACGCCATCGGCTTTTCGTCGTGCCTGGCTCAACCCCATCACGCTGTGGATTGGCTTCGTTGTCGTGCACGTGTGGGTTTCCGCGCTGGGTTTGTACGGCCCGGGTTACCCGCTCGGCGACATCTCTGGTGTCTACACGTTTTGGGCGGGCCATGCCTATGCCGGTGACTTCATTGTCGGCATCACGACACCGTGGGTGTATCCAATTGTCGCGCTCGTGCCGATTCTCGTTGCGGGCGTTGCGGGCATGGAGAACTATGTCGTCGTCTTTCTCGCGATCGTCGCCATCGTCGATGCCGTCGTTTTCGGGCTGCTGATCCGCCGAGTGAAGAATCAGACGATGGATGCCGCGCGCGCGGTTGCTGCCTGGTGGTGGCTTGCTCTGCTCGTCTGCCTCGGGCCCGTGGCGCTCGGGCGCATCGACGCGATTTCCACACCCATCGCGTTGCTCGGGCTCTTGTATCTGCTGAAGTTTCCGCGTACTGCGGGGGCATTGCTCGCGGTTGCGGCGTGGGTAAAAGTGTGGCCAGCAGCGATTGTGGGCGCTGCGCTGATCGCGCTGCGCTCACGCCGGGCCGTATTGAACGGGGCGCTCATCACCTCTGGCGCCGTCGTCGCTATTGCACTTGTCATGGGGTCCGGTCTCAACGTCGCGAGCTTCATCACTCAGCAAACCTCTCGCGGTCTTCAGATCGAGTCACCGGCCGCCACTGCCTATCTTTGGCAGGTCAATCTCGGCGCGCCGGACGTGGGCGTTTACTACGACGAACAAATCCTGACGTACCAGATATCGGCGCCCGGCGTCGAAATCATCGGGTCGCTCACCACTGTGCTCATGGCGTTGTTCACGCTGCTCATCGTCGCTGTTGGGATTCTGGCCATTCGTCGCGGTGCCGATCAGCAGGATGTGCTCTTCGCACTTGCACTCGCCTTCACGGTCGAACTCATCGCGTTCAACAAGGTGGGGTCGCCACAGTTTATGGGGTGGCTCGCGGTGCCGATTGTGGCTGGCCTCGTCTACCAGCCGGATCGTTTTCGCGTTCCCGCGGTCATCGCGCTCATCATGGCCGGGCTCACGCAGATGCTGTATCCCTATTCGTACGACAACCTTCTTCGCACTCAAACTCTTGAGCTCACCATCATCACCATTCGCAACGTGCTCGAATTCGTGCTGTTGGGGCTCGCGATTCGAATGCTACTTGGCAGTCTCAAGCAATCGACGAATGTGACTGCCGACAAACTCTGACTCGATCAAGAACGCGTCGTGGCCGAATTCGCTCACGAGAGTGACGACGTCATCGCCGTCGATATTGCCTGGCACAGCTCGTGCAATGCGCTGTTGACCGACGTAGGGAAAGAATCGGTCGCTGTCGATGCCCAACACAAGCGTGGGCACCGTAATTCGAGCGAGCACCTCATCGACCGTTCCTCGATTTCGACTGACGTCGTGAGAGTTCATCGCCTCGACGAGCGTGATGTAGCTGTTCGCGTCAAACCGGCGGGTGAATTTGTTCCCGTGAAAATCGAGGTAGCTCGCGACGGCAAATCGTCCGCCGTGACCGAGCGGATCGATGTCACTCTGGCTCGACCTGTCGAATCGCTCATTGAGTTCTTGGGGCGTGCGAAAGTTCTGAAAACTAATTCGGCGCGCGAGTGCGAGACCGTGGTGTGGTCCGTCACCGGCCGCAGCTTCGTAGTAGTGACCTGCGCGAAAGTTCGGGTCGAGTCGAATGGCTTCGATTTGCACCGTGTTGAGCGCGATCTCATCGGCGCTCGTTGCAGCCGGTGCAGCGAGGATGCCCAACCGAGCGGCCCGCTCCGGGAACATGAGTCCCCATTCCATGACGTGCATGGCGCCCATCGATCCGCCGATGATGGCCGCCCAGGTGTCGACACCGAGCTTGTCGCTGAGCATGACCTGCGCCGTGACCTGGTCGCGAATCGTCGTGTACGGAAAACGCGACGCCCACTCGTAGCCGTCGGGCGCGAGTGATGCGGGCCCGGTTGTGCCCTGGCATCCGCCGAGCACATTTGGGGCAACGACGAACCACTTGTTCGTATCGACGGCGAGACCCGGTCCGACGACGTCGCCCCACCAACCCTCGGTGCGGTGACTGCCGCCGGCGCTGCCCGAGACGTGACTGTCTCCGGTGAGCGCGTGCAGAATCAGAACGGCGTTGTCGCGACTCTCGTTGAGCTCGCCCCAGGTTTCGTAGGCCATGCGCACATGCGGCAGGTTGCCTCCGCACTCGAAGTCCATGGGTCCGAGATTTGCGAAAAGGCGATCGCCGTCGGGGTCGCCGTCTCTCCACGCACCGGTTGCAGGCGGTTTACCCGCGACAGAGCGCACCTGCTCGTCGGTGATGAACGTCGAGGGCAGAACGTCCCCGCTGCTTTGCCAATCCATAGGTCTCTATCTTCGCGCACCATCAGAGGCCGATGACCGAATGTTACTCTCGAGGGGCGGTCATGCGCTCCATTCGAAAGACCTACTCTTTCGTTCAGGCGTGACCGTTTCGTTCGGTTACACGCTCGGGAAGGATCACGGTCATGGCCACGAAGTCCACGCGTGCTCCACTCCGCAGTGACATTCAGGTTCTGCGCGCGTTTGCCGTCTTGGCAGTAGTGCTCTTTCATCTATGGCCGAGCCTGGTTCCGTTCGGATTCGTCGGGGTGGACGTCTTTTTCGTTATCTCTGGCTTTCTGATCACGTCTCATTTGCATTCTGAGATTTCGAGCACGGGCCGCATTAAGTTGGGCGAGTTCTGGGCTCGCCGTATTCGACGCCTACTACCCGCTGCATTCGTTGTCATTTTCGTGACCTCGATTCTCGTTTTTGTATTTGCGAGTCAGTCGACCTGGCACGAGTTCATTCGGCAAGCTATCGGGTCTGTCTTTTACTTTGAGAACTGGATTCTTGCTCTCGATTCTGTTGACTATCTGAATGCCGACAATCAGCCGACAGCTGTTCAGCAGTTTTGGTCCCTGTCTGTA
>JBIISS010000084.1:0-5013 GCA_044340895.1 Microbacteriaceae bacterium | reverse complement strand
CACAAAGGCCTGGTCTACAACGGGCAATGATCCCACAGGTGCCCGCAGATCAATGTCGCCAACTCCGAGTAGTTCAAGTCTCTTCTTCGCCTCAACGTGCGCTGCGGCTTTGTCAATGAACGCCCCCCACCGTGTCGGATGCTGTCCGAGAAGAACGTTGTCAAGCACACTCATGTCGAGGCAACTCAGAAGTTCTTGAGGCACCAGCCTGACGCCAGCCGCGGAAACCTCCGCTGGTGTCGCACCAGTTACGTCTGTGCCACAAACCCAAACCTTCCCCGCATCAGGAACAACACGTCCCGAGGCGATTCCGACCAGGGTTGACTTACCCGCGCCATTTTCGCCGAGAAGCGCGACAATCTCGCCGGGTTGAACATGAAAATCAACTGAATCAACCGCAAACACGCCGCCGTAGTGTTTCGACGCTCCATTGATCGCAAGTGTCGGAGGGGTACCCCCCGCGTCCTCCGACGCGGGGGGTACCGACTCAGTTTTTGACTTTACGGCCACGTTACTTGTTGCACTTGAAGTCGGGATAGAAATCGCTAATGGCGTCGGCGCGAATGAACTCAGTCGGGACGACGTACTTTTCAGCAATTGAAATCCCTTGCACCCGGGCGATAAGGGCAGGAATCATGTATTCCGCCCAGCGCTCCGGGAAGAATCCCTGAGCTCCCACGTACTCAGGGTTCTGGCACATGAACTGCAGTCCGCCTGGATTGACCGCGCCAATCGCCGCCACCATTGTGCGGTCAGATGCATTAGCTTGCTTCGCAGCCTGCAAAATGGCATTCGCAATGCCATCGTTAATGCCCGTGATGAGAATCGTCGCATCCGCGGGGATAGTGGCCAGGATGGCAGCAGCACCTGATTGTGCGGCAGTCGGGTCTGCATTGGTTTCAAACTCATGCACAACGAGGCCTGGGATAGTTTCCTCGAGCCCCTGACGCGCGCCATCCATACGAGCAATGCCTGTAGCTCCTTGGTTGTCGAAGAGACCGATGATGGCGTGAACGGGGCCGTCAAGTCCTCGGTCGAGATACGCCTTGCCAAGTTCCCGACCTGCAGAGAGACCATCGTTGAGATCATCGTTCGTGACGAACGTTTCACCTTCAGCCTGGACAACGATAGTTACCGCCGGAATCCCAGCCTGTCGAAGGACCTGAACCTGGCCCGGTCCTGCAGCTTCGAGAACGTTGAACAGGAGAGCCCCGTCAACACCCTGTTGCACAAAGGTCTGTGCGTTTTGCACAGCAAGAGCGGGGTCAATGTTGTCCGAGAGCTTCGTGACCGTCACGCAACCGAGCTCATTTGCAACTCGCTGTATTCCATCCCAGAGATTGACGGCAAACTCTTCAGTGTCCGAGAATGTGTTGTAGCCAAAGGTGTACTCACGACCCCCACAGATGGCAGGGTCAGGATTGCCAATGTACTGCTCGAAGTTCTCGATATCCGACGCACCATTTGATCCGCCTTCTCCCGCGGCGCCAGTCGAACACCCCCCGAGCACAAGCATGGCGATAACTGCGACGCCCGGCAGAGCCAGTCGCCGATTTCGAGCGCTGAACCCAGACGGATTCGAGCTGCGTGGTGTTAGCTTCATTGCTATTCCTTTCGATGTGTGATTTGCGATTCCCGCCTTTACAGCAGCTAGCACAAGTTCTTTGATTCGCTGCTGCGAGTATGTCGGTTCGCGTGGTTGTGTCACCGCAAAGCGGAGACGTTGCTGACAGCGATGTGCCAGCCTCCCAGATTCGCGATGATTAGTCGCCCATCTGGCAAGAATGCGATGTTTGTTGGCATTGCGAGCACCTGAGCTTCGGGGTCATGAAGAACGGTTTCCCAGGTACCCTCGTCGGTAAGCCGTCCGACGAGGTTCGGTTGATAGAAGGAAACGTAGAGTTCGCCTTGGGGTGAGAAAGCAATGCCGTCAGGCACTTGACCCGAAAGAGCAATGACCGGTTCACGGGGGCCAAGCTCTCCGTCCGGATTGACGCCTAGGCGAACGACGCCAAAGTTTGATTCGACAACGTAGAGGTGCTCTCCACTCGGTGACATCGCCATTCCGTTAGGGAATCGATTCACTTCGGTACTCATCTGTCGGGGCTCAAAGTCGTGCCCCATCAACCAGATGGAACCATTAGAGCTCTTCCACTTGCCGGAGTCAGAGAAGTATGTCCCGTGCCGCGAGTCGGCAAAAGCGTTGGGGTGAACAAGTGGCAGCTCTGCGCTAGCCGTGTGTCGTTGAATCAACCCTTCGTGGGACGTCCACGACCAGACAGTTGTGTTTCCGACGTCTGCTATCAGCAACTCACCATTACGGTTGAAGCAGAGCCCGAGATTGAAGCCACCGGTATCTGCGACTACTTCTGCCGAGCCATCAAGCGCGATGCGGTAGATCTGCCCCGCTTCACCTCCAGCAAAAACGACGCCGTCGGCCGACACCGCGATACCCTCCGGGTGGTCGAGTCCACGCGCGAAGATGGAAATGCTCTCGAGTCCTATCGAGTCCATCGTCAGCCCTTTCTGGTCCGATGCGAGAATAGTCGGCGCCTGTTGGCAACCGGTTGTCAGTATCTTGCACGCATTGGCAACCGGTTGTCAATAGTCAAATTTCGTTTCTTTGATAACGATTGCCGTTGAGAGAACCATGAAGCGCTCGACGGAGGTTAACTTGCGCGGCCCGCGCGCCCGAGCGGCCGGGTAGACCCTCTGATTTCGAGGTAAGGCTGGTCATTCACTACCAACTCAAGGTCTGAATCCCCTTGCTCTAAGTAGCGCAGTAAGGATGCGACTGCGGCTGCACCCATGGCTTCGTTGGGCATCTGAACTGCCGTCAACGGCACCGAAAGGTGGGCGGCGATGGGCGCGTTGTCAAAGCCAACTACGGAGTAATCCTCGGGCACAGACGCACCCAGCGATCGAAGTGTGGTGAGGCAATTCGCAGCGGTCAGCAGGTTGTCAGCGAAGAGCGCCGTGGGTCGGCGATCCTCGGGCATAGCCAGAAGTGCCGATAGTTGTGGAGTCACGTCCTGCAAGGCGTGACCGAGGCGCGTTACTGCTCCCTTGTCCAGGGGCACTCCCAACTCTCGGGCGAACTCCGAAAACGCCTGAAATCTTCTCGCCGCAGTGTCGATCTCGTCCGACACTCCGAGATAGGCCAAGCGCCTATGGCCGGCGTCGAACAGGTGTTGGACGGCAAGTCGAACACCCTGCTCGTCATTGCCGATTACGGATCGGTGTGAACCACTGGCTCGGCGGTTGAGAAGCACAAAGGGAATCTTCCGGTCCTCCAGCACGGGGATCACTCGTGAAGAGAGTGACGCGGACGACACGATGAAACCGTCGACACGGTCCGAGAGCCTGAGCAACTGTGATTGAAGGCGTTCCTCATCTTCGGAAGAGTCCATCACCACAAGAATGTTTCCGCTCAACTCGGCAGCGCGCTCAGCACCAGCAATCATGGCGGCATGGGGTGGATAGCTAAAGGACGGAATGCTCATTCCAATCGCATACGAACGGCCCACCGACAGGCTCCTCGCAATGGAGTTTGGTCGCCAACCCAGCTTCGCGGCAGCATCACGAATCTTCTGCCTCGTCGGTGCTACGGCGCGGGAGTCGTCCCCATTAAGCACCCGTGAGACGGTAGAGGGGTGCACGCCGGCGAGCTCCGCCACGTCTCGAATTGTGGCGCGCTGACGAGCACGAAGACCTTCTGACGGACCCGCGACCGGCCCCTGTTTCAGAGAATGGTCGGCCGACCCAGGCTCACTAGTACCCTCGGGCAAGAACCGTCGCACCTCCATCAATCACCATTGTGTGTCCCGTCATGAAGCCTGACTCGTCAGAAAGCAGATAGGAGACGGCGGATGAAACGTCGTCAACCTTGCCCCACCTTCCGATTGGGCACAGCACGTTCCAAGCATCGATCAAGGATTGTCGATCCTCTGAAGAGTCTAGGAGTGCTTCTGCCAGCGGGGTGGCAATCAGTCCAGGCGCCACAGCGTTGCACCGAATCCCCTTCGCGGCGTACTCGCCCGCCACTTGGCGCGTCAGCGAAATGATTGCTCCCTTCGCGGCGGCATATAGGGGAAAAGACGGGAGTGCTACGAGAGCTTGAATCGAAGACATGTTGACAATTGATCCACTCCCTCGCGCAAGAAAGTGCTCCACCGCGACGGCAGTTCCCCAGAAGACTCCCCCGAAAACGACAGACAATCCGCGGTCGTATGTCTCCTGATCAATCTCGTGAATAGAGGCAACGATGTTGTAACCGGCATTGTTTACCCACCCCGACAGCGGGGCAAGAGACTGAGCCGCACGAGCCGCTTCCTCGTGCGTAGATCTCTGGGCGACATCACCAACGACTGCGACGAGCTTACCCGCCCCCGATAGTGTTTCGACGGCAGCGTTCAGGACGTCCCCGTTCACGTCGACCATCACAACGGCATAACCGTCTTGCACAAGACGCGAGGCAATTCCAAAGCCAATTCCTTGGGCGGCGCCCGTAACGACAACTGATTCCATTCCAGTCCTCCTTCTGTTTTCGCTTGCGACTGTTGCGCTTCAGCGCGCGACACCACTAGGGTACTTGTCAACCGGTTGCCAGACAAGAGTGAGGCAACTCCGAATACCCAGCGTCGCCGGATTGAGCGCCCGTCAAACACCCGCAAGAGGATAAAGATGCCCCGAACAGCCGTTGTCACCGGAGGAGTCAGTGGCCTGGGGGCCGCAGCGGCCAAGCGTTTGCTTGCCGACGGCATCGACGTGATCACTGTAGACCTCTCGGAGAAAGCCGACCGGCAAGTCGACATTTCGGACGACATTGCCGTGCGGTCCCTCGCTGACCAACTCGGGCCCGTGGACATTCTGGTGAACTGTGCTGGCATCGTGGGACCAAACAAGCCCCTTATCGCCACTTCCTCTGATGAGTGGCGCCGCACCTTCGACGTGAATGTCATGGGCACGGTGGCGATGATTCGTGCGTTCGCACCCGGCATGATCGAGCGTGGC
>JBIISS010000083.1:0-5078 GCA_044340895.1 Microbacteriaceae bacterium | reverse complement strand
CCCTCACGCGATGGCCTATTCCACGAGGATGCGCACGCGCTCGCCGACCACATCGCCTCCCTTGACCTGCCCATCTATAGCGGTCGCCCGCTGCTTGTCATGGCGAAGGGAGACGACTTCACCCAACAAGCCGAACACGGGCTGAAGGATCTTCTCGATGCCACCTTTCGCGTCGCTCCGGAGGGAGTGACCAACGCACTCAACGCAGCACAGAAAATCGATGTCGCACGCAAATGGAAATCAGCGCAAAAAGCGATCGCTGTTGCCACCACAGGAGCAGGCGTCGTCGGAGCCATCCCGATTCCCGTGGCAGATGCGATCTTGCTCGTTCCCACTCAGTTGGCGTTGATGGCCAAAATCTCGGCCATCTATGGAATCCCGAAAGAGACGGCGGGGATGTCTGCTGTCGTCGCGACCTCGGTGGCGACTGCTGCGGGGCGAGGCGCTGTGACGGGTCTGCTGAAGCTCATCCCCGGTGCCGGATGGGTCATCGGCGGAGCAATCAGTGCGGCAACGGCAGCCAGCCTGACGGCGGCGATGGGTTACGCCTGGGCCACTGTGTGCGGTCAGTTGAGCCAGGGCAAACTCGCCGGCGCTGACGGTGCGCTCGATCGCAAGGCGATGAAGAAGCTGTTTGAAAACGAGATTTTGTCGTGGGTCAAGAAGCTCGGGTCAAAGAAAGACGTGACGGCTGTTGAGGCCCCTGTTGGCTGATTACTCTCGTCCAAGATAATATGTCTTAGACGACATATTTTGAGCGGGGGTGAAGTGCGGTGCGAAGTTCAGCAGAAGTAGTGCGCGTCTCGAGAAAATCGAGCAAGTTAACCCAGGCTCAGCTCGCCAATCTCGCATCCCTTGATCAAAGTGCCATTTCGAGGATTGAAAACGGGCGTGGTGCGGATTTTGGAACAGTCGAAAAAATCGTTCGTGCGACGGGTCAGCACCTCGCTGTCGTTCCGACTCGCACAGATATGGCATTACTCGCGTCGAATCAGATCTCCCAGCACTTGGCGAACGACGACCTGGATCGTGCCCTCCGGGCTCTCATCCAACTGAACGACGCCTTGTTGGCCGAACACGGGCTCCGTCGTGCATTGCTCGTGGTGACTCAACCACTTTTGACCGGTTCACGGCTGTGGGATACGGCGATTGCTGCGCTCGTGGAGTGGCGTCTCAATCAGGAAAAACTCCCTGCGCCGGATTGGGTTCTCGACAATGTGTATCGTCTCGAGTCTCCAGAATTTCTCCGGATCCACGTTGCAGACCCCGTTCCACCTCGATCGGAAGTCCCTCGTGAATTCCTTGTGCGTAACCTGCTCTTGTGGCCAGAGACTTTCGTTAGCGTGTGACGATGTTTGAGATGAACCGAGAGCAAATTCTCGTTGCGCTGGAGAAACTCGCCACCGAGTTTCAATCTGACGGTGGCGTGACGCTTCGTCTCGTCGGTGGCGCCGCGCTCGCCCTGCACGGATTTGACCGAGGAATCACCATGGACATTGATGCCGTGATGTTCTCGGGCGACCGCTCAGCTGAGATTCTGCTGGCGGCCTCACGAATAGCCGAAGCAAACGGCTGGCCGGCAAAGTGGTTCAATTTCGATGTCTCACGTGCCGATGCGTTGCCTGCGATTGGTCAACAAGTCGAGTGGATTGAGTTCCGCAGGTTTGGTTCCATCACGGTCGAAATTGCCGACCTTCGTGCGCTCCTTGCCATGAAGCTCAGGGCCGGGCGACCCGGTCGAGATACGCGAGACATTGACCTCCTCATAGAAGCCTGCGACATCGACTCGGTTGGCGAAGTGATAGAACTTTATGGCAATTACTATCCCGGAGATGAGCCCAGCCAAAGAACCCTGGCCTTCGTCGAGGAAGCACTGACTTTCCAGCGCGATGCAGAAAACAGAGCGTTTGATGAGGGCATGGCAGATGATGGCCCAATTTCCGAGCGCGCATGACACCCAGCCAACGGGCGTATCGTTTTTAGAGACACGCGCGCGGCCCGTTTTGGGTCGCACGAACTTCGAACGAGGAGACGGTCATGCGCAAAACATCCAACATCGGTTCTGACATTCGCGGAGCAGTCGAGAATCTTCGCGATGCTGTGATGTCGAGCGACTTCGGTCGGTGGACGTCGAAGGTCACGAACGACCTTGCACACCGGGACATCCGTGACGAGATATTGACCGCGATGGGCGACAAGCCACTGAACGGTCACGAGATCATGCAGGCCATCAGCGAGAACAATGACGGCTGGATGCCCTCCGCCAGTCACGTCTACCCCATGCTCACACTTCTCACCGACGAAGGCCTGCTCACCGCCAAAGTAAAGGGCGAGCGCACGGTCTACGCACTCACCGATGCCGGACGCGAGGCCGCCACCGTAGCAGCTTCTGCCACCGGCGCGACTGACGAGCAATCGACGTCAGCGCGATCGAGTCGCACGAACTTCATGCGCGGCTGGAAGATGCCGAGCTGGGATGACGCCACCGGCGCTATGCCCAAAGCCAGTGTCAAACTCGCGCACGCCGCCGCGCAGGTCGCACAGACCGGCACGCGCGAGCAGAAAGAGCGTGCCGCCGCGCTGCTCGATGAGACGCGCCGCAAGCTGTACGCGATGCTCGCCGAGGACTAAGCCGGTGGCCCCGGAGTCTGACAGTGTAAAGATCACCGCGGCGGTCGGAGCTTCCAACCCGCGGAACATTCGAGCACTTCGTGCCCGTTATCGTCGAATCACTCGATTCGCCTCGTTGGCACTTGCGCAGTCGTGGTGGTTCGAACTTGTGTTGCCACAACTGGGGCTTCGCAAGCTGGCTGCGCGCGGGCGCATCCGTCGAATTCAGAAGCTCGCGAGACGATTTCATGATCTGGCAGCCGACCTCGGCGGTTTGATGATTAAGGTCGGTCAGTTCTTGTCATCGCGCCTCGACATCTTGCCGGTCGAGATCACACGTGAACTTGAAGGACTGCAAGACGAGGTTGAGCCGGAGCCGTTCTCGAGCATCGTCGCGCAGATCGAGCGCGAGTTGGGTCTGTCGGTGTCGACTGCCTTCGCATCGTTGAACGAAGAGCCGATTGCGGCTGCATCGCTCGGACAGGCGCACCGCGCCCGACTCTCACCAGGCATCGCTGCCGAAGTCGGTTTCACCGATGTGGTTGTCAAAGTTCTCCGACCCGGCATCGAAGAGATTGTCGCAGTGGACCTCGTCGCACTGCGCAGGGTGGGAAAGTGGCTCTCCCGCGTCAAACTTGTCTCGCGCCGGGCCGATGCCCCCGCGCTGGTCGAAGAGTTCGCGACGACGAGCCTCGAAGAAGTGGACTACCTGAACGAGGCCATCAACGTCGAGCGATTTGCGGCAATCTTCGCCGACGATCCGCGCATCGCAACACCCGATGTCGTATGGGAGCGCAGCGCTCGCCGTGTGCTCACGCTCAGTGACGTAACTGCGATCAAGATCAACGACGTGCCTGCCCTGCTCGCTGCCGGGCTCGACCCGAACGCAGTGGCTGCCGAATTGGCCCGCGCGACCTTCCAACAAATTTTCGTTGCTGGCTTCTTTCACGCTGACCCGCATCCGGGAAACATCTTCGTCACGCCGAGCACCACAGACTCGGACATCGACTTCACGCTGACCTACATCGACTTCGGCATGATGGGCGAAATCAGCACCGAGCTTCGCGACGGTCTTCAGCAGTTCATTTTTGCGGTTGTTGCACGGGATGCCCGCGCGTGGGTTCTCGCGACCCAACGTCTCGGCGTGCTGTTGCCGTCGGCCGACACCGTTGAACTTGAGCGTGCGGTCACGGCCCTGTTTGACCGGTTCGGTGGCATGGGCGTCGCCGAGCTCACCCAGACCGATCCTCGAGAACTTGCCGCCTTCGCGATGCAGTTCAGCGAACTCGTGCGCACGCTGCCGTTCCAGCTGCCCGAAAGCTATCTGTTGCTCATCCGCACGGTTTCTTTGATTAGTGGTGTGACCAGCGCACTGAACCGCGACTTCAACATGTGGGATGCCATCGACCCGTTCGCGCGCACCCTGCTCAACGGCGGTGCGACGAGCACCGTCAAGAGTCTTGGTCGCGAAGCGATTGCGATTGCATCAGCGCTCGCCCGCTTGCCACAACGCGTGGATGCCCTGGCCGCGCGCATCGACCGGGGCGAGCTCTCCGTGCGCAACCCCGAACTTGAGCAGCGGATGAGAGCGGTCGATGTGAGCATCCGCCGCGCAACCTCGGCCGTGCTCTTCGTCGGACTGCTTGTCGCCGGTGTTCTCGTGCGGCCCAACGATGACGTACTGGGCTGGATTTTGATTGGCGCCTCGGCGCTGCCTTTTTTTGCGGCAATAAATCCGTGGCGCTTGAAGTGACCCGATAACCTGAGCGCATGGCACGCGTCGCCCAAACAAAAAACGGTCACGAACCGAAAATTTGTGTGACGTGTGGCTTGCCATTTGAGTGGCGCAAGAAGTGGGAGCGCGACTGGCACAACGTGAAGTACTGCTCGGATCGGTGTCGGCCCTAATGGTCGAACGCATCGTCTACGTCCCGTTCGACCACCTCAGTTTTGACCACGGCGCACTTGCCGGGGCTGACCCGAGGGCAACGGTAATCGCAATGGTCGAAAGCGAACGGATGCTCACCGGTCGACCGTGGCATAAAGAACGCCTGTTCTTTCTCGCGTCGTCGGCACGCCACTTTGCCGCAGACGCAGAGTCGCGGGGATTCACCGTGCGCTACCTGCAGGCGCCAACCACCGTCGCAGGGCTTCAGAAGGTTCGTGACGAATTGCCCGGCCTGCCTATGGTCTGTGCCGAACCATCGTCGTACCGTCAGTTCGCGGCGCTCGCCGAGTTTGGGCTTGAGTTTGTTGAGAACGATTTCTTTCTCACCAGTCGAGACCTGTTCCAACTCTGGGCGACACGGCAGAAGAGCTTTGTGATGGAGAACTTCTATCGCGCGCAGCGCGTTCGGTTGGGCATCCTCGTCGATGACGATGGCAAACCCGAGGCCGGCCGCTGGAACTTCGACGCTGAGAATCGGCTTCCACCTCCAAAGAATTACGACTGGCCGCCATATCTCGAA
>JBIISS010000082.1:0-5246 GCA_044340895.1 Microbacteriaceae bacterium | reverse complement strand
GCCTCACGTATCGCCCAGATTGCCTCGGCCTCGAGTGCGTCTAGATCGTCGTATGTCGGCCCCACCCTCCAATCGTATTGCGTCGCTGAGGGCGACCCGGTGGGCCGCGTCAAAGATTCAGGTGGATGTCCCAAATACGACGCGCAGATTCACCCCAGGAGAAAGCTTGCGCCCGCTGCATCCCGGCCGCGCGCAGTGAGTGGCGGTTCTCTGCTGCGTCAACGATGGCTGCGCTCAGTAGCCCGATGGTTTTGGAGTCAGAAGCGTCGAGCTCGAAACTGATTCCTGCGCCACCGGCGACTTCGACCAGCGCGGGGTCAGAAGAATGCACGACGGGAGTGCCGAGGTGCATGGCTTCGACAAGGGGCAGCCCAAACCCTTCGGCACGACTTGGCATGACGAGTGTTCGCGCGCGTTCAATCACCGTTGCGAGTGCGATGTCATCGAGTACCCCGGTGACGAAAAGGCGTTTGTTGGTTGCGCTCAATTCCATTCCTGACTTTTGAGAAATTCTCTGGATGTTGAGGGTCCCCCAACCTCCCGGCCCGACAAGCACTAACGACAAGTCGGGGACTCGGGCTACAGCGGGAATCAACAGGTCTAGGCCTTTTCGGGGTTCCCGAGTGCCGACGAAAACGACGAATGGACCCGGGGGTAACTCGAGGTGAGCGATGGAGCGGTCGGCTTCGGCCTTGGTCGCCGGCGCGAGGGACGGAGCTCCACCAATCACGTGAATGCGTTGACGTAACCCCGCGGCCTGGCCTTGGAACTCCGTGACCAGCTGTTCGGCAACCGCTTCCGTCGGCACAACAATTGCGTCGGCATGTGCCACGGCGCGCGTGATCATCCGACGATGCCACCGAGCGCCGTGCGGCGTGAGAGTTTTGGGATGCGTGAAGGCCACGAGGTCATGAATCGTCGTCACGAGTGGTTGTTTGCGCCGAGGTGGAGCCAGAACGCTCGTTGCGTGGAGCGATGTCGGCAGGCGAAAGTCGCGTTGACTGCCGCCGAGTCCCAGTGCCCAAGCCCGTGCCGTCGCTGCACGTCGCCAATCTTCGACGGATACCCGAGCTACGGTGCACCCCGCATGAGGCGGGGCAGCAGCCATCGCGGAGAACAGCTCTCGGGTGTAGCGACCGATACCACTCGGCACCTCGTTCGCTGGATCGAAGCCAAGTAGCACATGACGTTCTTCACTGTTCGTGGAAATCTCGTCACCTCTATCTGCTCGGGGGGACACTGTGCGAGAGGCTCATCACCACAGCCGTGCGCCAATAAACTGACCGTATCGCTTCTCGACACCCACACGCCTCATCTCACGGCGCACCTAACGCCGACACGGCTGCACGACTTCGTATCGCCGTCATGCTTCCGACCCTTGTTTCTGGCGGAATGGGCGGCACAGAGGTGTATGCGGAAAATCTCGTGTTGCATCTGCGCGACAATGCCGACGAGCGACTGGACATCACGGTGGTTCGAGGTCGGCAGCCGAGCCACGTTCAGCCGGTCAACACGTCGACAACGATCTACCGTGATAATTTTCGTGACATCACCATCGACGCCGTTACGGCGGGCCGGACGCATGGAAGCAAAGCCTGGGCGTGGTTCAGTTCGACACTCCGACGTCACAGTATTTGGTCGGACATCGAGTCGGCCGCCGGCGGGCGAATCGACATCGCCGTATATCCGCTCAGCGCTGTGCAACCCGCTCCGCGGGGTCGCACGAAGACTGTCAGCATCATCCACGACGTGCAGCACCGAGACATGCCGGGGGCGTTTACCGTGGCACAACGCATCTATCGCAAATTCACCTACGAGCGACCAGCATCTCGGGCGGCCGCGGTTGTCACGGTCAGCGACTTCTCTCGTGAATCCGTCATTTCGCACCTCCGCGTCGACCCAACCCGGGTGCGTCGCGTGTACCCGGGAATCGACACCACTGTTTTCCACACGACGGCCACGTCGGAATTGTTGACGGAGCCGGCGCGCACCGTGGTTGCGGGAAAACGGGTTGCTGAAACTCTGCTGTTTTTCCCGGCGAGAGCCCTGCCACATAAGAATCACGCCCGACTGTTGGCGGCGGTGGCGACGTTGCGCGAACGATGGCCTAACCTGCGATTGATTTTGTCCGGTTCGGACGAGGCGGCGCTCGGTGCCCTCCCGGAATACGTAACGCACGTGGGCAACATTTCGGCGGTTCAAGTGCGAGACCTCTACCGAGTCTCGACAGTCGTGTTTCCGTCTCTCTACGAGGGCTTTGGGTTTCCACCTCTCGAAGCACTCGCTACAGGAGCAACCGTCGTGTCTTCGCGGGTTGGCGCGCTGGCCGAGTGGCAAACGGACGACGTGGTATTCGTCAACCCATGGAGTGTCGAGTCCATAAGCGAGGGAATCGAAGCCACACTTCAGCGCACCGTCTCGAAAATCAGTCACTCGACGACTGGTATGGCGTCGACCTTCAACTGGAAGACAACGGCCGACGAAATCACCGAACTTCTCGTCACCCTCTAGGCCAGTGAGGCGGGTGGCCGAACCTGCTTTGAGCGACCGCTCACGTTCGCAAAAGCTTCGAGCGCTTCACCGCGGCTCGTTGCCAGGTCGATGATGGGTGCCGGATAGTCAATATCCGTCTCGTATTTGCCGAGGTAGCGCTCACGGTATCGCTTCTCTGAATCGAATTTCTCTGCCTGCAGTATTGGGTTGAATACCCGAAAGTAGGGAGCTGCGTCGGCACCGCATCCGGCGACCCACTGCCAGCTTGCAGCATTGTTGGCCGGATCAGCGTCAACCAAGGTGTCCCAGAACCAGGCCTCTCCGATTCGCCAATCTATGAGCAGGTTCTTAATCAAAAAGCTCGCCGCCACCATGCGCACGCGGTTGTGCATGTACCCGGTCTGCCAGAGCTCACGCATCCCCGCGTCGACGAGCGGAACTCCCGTCGTTCCCTGCTTCCAAGCGGTGAGCCGACCGTCGTTGGGGTCGCTCCACTCAAAGTGATCAAAGCGACTATCGAAATTGTTCGTCGCGAGATCGGGCCAGTGGAAGAGCAGGTTGTAGCTGAACTCCCGCCAGCCCACCTCTGCCTTAAATCGGCGGATGCCCTCGAGCATGTCATCGCTAGCGCCAGAAGTTGGCACGCGACGAATGCGCTCGAAGATTTGAAACGGTGAAATCTCGCCGAACCGCAAGTGAGGCGACAGCTCGCTTGTGTTGTTGTCCGCAGGAAAATCTCGTCCGGCCGCATAGCCTTCGAGCCTGTGTTCGATGAAGTGTTCGAGTTTTTCGTGCGCAGCCACTTCTCCGGGCTGCCAGCGAAGCGATAGTCCAAGAGACCAATCGGGATTTGTGGGCAGCAGACTCCACGCATCGAGGTTGTCGCTGGCGAGCGCGTCGCGTGCCGGGGTTGAGCTCGAATCGAGTCCCAGCAGATTTGTCGGAGCGTCCAACGGCGAGCGAATGGGCTCAGGCCGGTTCAGGCACGACTTCCAGAACGGCGTAAACACCGTGTACGGAGTTCCGCCGCCGGTGCGAACCGTCCACGGCTCAAACATGAGGTTGGCCTGAAAGCTCTGCGCTTCGAGCCCAGCAGCGCCCGCGTAGCCCTTGATCTCTGCATCGAGGTCGCGCTCTGCACCGCCGTATCGCCGATTCCAAAAAACACCTGTGGCGTCGGTCTCGCGTAGGAGTTTTCGGAGCTCGTCAAAAGCAGCGCCACGACACAAAATCAACGTTCCATCAAGCCGTTCGATGCGCGCGGCTAGTCGTTCGAGGCTGTGATGCAACCACCACTTCACAGCACCACCGAGTGGTCGAACGCCGCCACTGACTTCGTCGAGCACATACAGAATGACCAAACGGCCACCCGTTGCCTGGGCGTGTGAGATTGCAGCATTGAGCGCGGGGTTGTCGGCGAGCCGAAGGTCGTCGCGAAGCCACACGATTGCGTTGCCCATTCGCCCTCCTGAGGCTTCGTCGTTTCTGTGGACTCAACCCTAACGACATGAGGTCACCGCCGCTTTCTGGAGGTGCGGTCGGGGTCGGAACGGGAGCGTTCGGCGGTTAACGAAAGAGGGCCCGCCCTGTCGGGCAGGCCCTCTTCAGATACACCAAGAGTGTTAGCAATCACATTCACAACCGTCACAGCAAACGGTCATTGACCCGACTTTATAACGGAATGGTAACGGAGCACAAGTGCTGATCTCTAGAAGACGTCGGGGCTCGGCGCGCTGGCGAACAGAACTGTCACATCGGGATGCTCGTCAAATCGGTAGCCCTCGCCACGCACGGTGCGCACGATGTCTTCGAAGCGGGAGAGCTTGGATCGCAGGCGGCGCACGTGCACGTCAATGGTTCTGTCGTTTGGAATGTCGTCGTCATCGGCACGCCATAGCGAACGAATAATCTCAGCTCGAGAAATCGTCTGTCCCTTGTGCGTGACGAGGTATTGGATGAGCTCGAATTCCTTGAAGGTAAGAGGGGCCACTTCGTCGTCGATTACCACTCGCTTGCGCGAAATGTCGACGATGACACCCGTGCCCTCGGCGCTCTCTGGGTCTTCGTCAGTTCGATGACGCGCAACGGCGCTGGGCTCTTGCAAGGCCAGTCGCACGACATCGACATCGCGGCCGCCGGAACCCGACGGTGCTAACGCAACGGCGGCATAGGTCTCGGCGCCTGGCGCCAACTCGGCGGTCAGGTTTCGCAGCGCGGTCACAATCTGAGTCAGATCGATTCCGTTTGCGGCCGCGGCGGCTTCGTCGATTCCGACGTAAAGCGCAAAACCGCGCGCCCGTGTTTCGCGCGGAACGGCCGTAACGGATGGACGCGGTGTCTCATCTGGGACGGGGGAGAGTTTGGTAACAGCCATGATGTAAAAGTCCTTCGTGTTGTGCCGGCACGTAGACCAAGGGTCTTGAGGTGCTACTTCACGCGAAGTTCGACGAACTTCGTCACGCGTGAGTCACTCGGCAGTGAATGAATGTGTGAGAGCGATGAGGTTCTAGCAACAACACATTCGACAACACATCGAGTTCGCGTCGCGCATCATCATCGCGACAAATCCCGTCACCTCAATGGCGGACTCGGGGCGAACACGGTTAGTCATGTGCAAAAGGATAGTGCAGGAATCGCGTTGCTCACAACGCAACGTCGCACTCTCATCGCGCGCACCACACACCCCTGCGCGTAGCCTTGGGTCATGACCTCGGTCGCCCCCACCCACGTCGAACTCATGCAGCGGTGCATCG
>JBIISS010000081.1:0-5259 GCA_044340895.1 Microbacteriaceae bacterium | reverse complement strand
CTCGGTCATAATCCACGATTCGCTTTTCAGCCCGGTCTCTCCGACCGCACGAACATGGTTGGGCCATTCTCGGTTTGTGGTTGTGAGTGGGGCTGCGATGAAGAGGGCATCGACCAGGTCGAGATAATCCTCGGAGCTCAGAATGACATGCGGGCGTCGACCGCCCTGTTCGCGTCCGAGCGCCACATCGACATCGACCCACACAATTTGCCCCGGCCATAGGTCGGTCATGCCGAATTGCTCGCATCCCACTCTTCTTGCCACTCTGCGGCGACCGTGCGTCCATCCCAATTCGGATCAGCCTGATATGCGTCTGCGTCTGCCAGGTACTGAGCACGTTGCGACGCAGTCATTTTCGTCACGGATGCGCGGAGTTCGTCCCACCGCTGCTCCCGATATGCCAGGGCGATGAGCTTGTTCACGTATTCCTCGAGAGTGCACTGATCTTGCTGAGCCAACGACTTCAATCGATCTCGAGTCTGCATAGACACCTTGATTGTGGTCAGTGCACTTTTCTTCGGCGTCGTGAGAGTCATGGGTCTAGTATGACAAAAAGTATGACTGATGACGCAAAAAGTGAGGCCGGGTGGTGAAACCCAGCCACACTCTCTCGAAGGGGAGAACTAGCTCCGGCGCCGGCGAACGATCAACATGAAGGAACCCGCCGCAAGTGTGAGACCGGCAAAGGTTCCTGCGGCTAGCAGTGCGAGCGTGTTGACACCCGTGTCGGGCAAAGCAAGCAAGTCCGCGCATGTTTCCGGGGTGCACACGCGCACCGTGTACGGCGCATCGTGCTCGACACCGAACTCGTCGATCATCGTGACCGTTCCGAAGTATTAGCCAGGCTGAGTGAACTTTCCGAAGTAGCCGAACTGAGAGCCGTTGCGCGGGATCTCGGAACGGGGTCGTAGATGCCCGGCGCAATGTTTCCCTGGGCATCCCGAAGCTCGTCGAGTTTGATCTCGTCTGCATTCCAATCGATGTTGAAGTCGTACTGACCGTACGTCTGTTCGGTGATTGTGGGATTTGCCCAGATGACCATCGGATCTGGCGAAATCGTGAGTGAGAAGAGGTCGCTGCAACCGGTGAGAGGGCACACCGTCAACGGCACCTCCCATGTGTACAGAGTGCCCGCGAGAACGCGGAGTTCGACATCCACCGTGTAATCACCGGGAATCGCGTCGCCGGTACCGACGCAACTGAGAATGCCACCATCGACCGGTTCGGGGGCCTGACAGCTCACGACGCCAGTAGTGAATTGCACGGCGGTGGCACTGATAACAGCCTGCTCCGTGACTTCGGGCATGTTGATGCGGAACGACCACTCGTAGTCGCCGTCGATATTGCGCTGCGTCGGGTCGACCCACACGTGCTGCGGGCTGTGCGAGACGCCCGGGGAATCAGCAACCGCAGCCGACGGCATCACCGCGCCAAGCCCGACGCCCAGCAGAGTTGCCGAAAGAAGTGTGGTGATGGATGACCGAAGGTGACGTCGAGAGAGCATGTGCCCAATCTACCTCTCGGGCAAACGAAAAGCGGGGCCGGGCCACTCGGCCCCGCCCCGCGATTCGTTACTTGTGCTTACTTCGCGACCTACACCGTGCGACGACGCGCGATGACGATGAACGCGCCAGCTGCGAGTGCAACTAGTGCGAGCGCCGACGTAGCAACAGCTACCGTCGAGTCAACACCCGTGTCTGGCAGAGTCGGGTTGCAATCGCTCTTGATGATGGTGAGCGCATCGGTGCCGTAAGTGCCACCCATTGCGATGACTGAACCGTCGGCACTTCGGTCACCGCCGTAGAAGGCGTACCAGCCGTCGCCTGACGCACTGTCGGTCGGAACAACTGTTTCGGTCTCCAAGGCCAAGGTCGAGAGGTTTGCAATGCCGATGGGCGAAAGGCCTCCGTCGCCGAGGTAAATAGCGTCACATGACGGGACAACCGAATAGAGGCTCCCCTCGACCATGTCTTCCGCGGAGAGAGTTACGGTTCCCGCGGGCATCGTGACCTTAGCAACCTGATCGTATTCATACGCGTTCACAATGAGATTGCCATCGTTGTCCATCTCACAGCCGTAGGGGTAAAGGCCGTCACCAATGACGATCGGCGTGCCAACAGTCCAGGCTGCAGTATCGACCACGTTCAGGTTGCTGTCGTAGTCCGGCACATAAAGCGTTGCACCATCGGCAGAAAGACACATTGAGTTGACGTACGTACCATTAGGCATGCTCAGTGGCCCCGTGACGGTGTCTGTGCCCAGCGCGACCTTAAACAAGTCGCCTGAAGAGTAATCGTGAACGTAGAGCGTGCTCCCGTCGGGAGATATTGCTGTCGCCCATGCTCTAACCATACCAGGGATGTCACGCGTGTTCGTGTCGTTTGACAGGTTGTAGACCTCGACCGAGTCGGACGTGTAGTTCGGCACGTACAACGTCGATCCGTCGGGGGAGAATACGGGGTGTCCGTGCTCGTCCGAATTCCCACAGTCGAGATCAATGGTGCGGAAGGAGCTGTCTGCGACCGTGACAATCATCACAACACAGCCATCCTCTGGAACAACCGCGACCAATGCGCCATCTGAGGAGACAGCCACGTAGTTGCTGTCTGGATCTCCTGACTCCGCCGAAAAATCAAACGGCGCCAGAACCGTCGGTGCGGCCAACGCCGGTGTGGCAATGCCAACTGCGCTGAGCGCAGAAATGGCAACCGTTACGGCAACCTTGCTAAGCATCTTCATTGTTCGAGTTTCCCTTTCATCTGAGAAGCTGAGATTGACTTTGTGAAAGCCCACATCAAAGTTACCACGACCATAAAGTTGTTTCAATATCGCCACGCCCGCTACGCGTGGTGAGCAAACGCGCTCTCATACAGGCACACGCTCGCCGCAGTTGCCAGGTTCATCGATTCGGCATCGCCGTAAATCGGCACCGAGACAGATGCGTCGGCGAGTGCGATGAGCTCGGCCGTGAGCCCACGGGCCTCGTTGCCGAAGAGCCACGCGGTTGGGGCATCAAGCCCGCCGGACGCCCGCACGACAGGCAAGGGCTCGCCGTGCATGTCGGCGGCAAGCACCCGCAACCCGGCGGCGCGGACAGCGTCGAGGGCGGCGTCGAGTTCGACATCCACCACCACAGGAATGTGAAAGAGCGAACCCGTGGTCGAACGCACGACCTTGGGGTTGTAGAGATCG
This sequence comes from Microbacteriaceae bacterium, assembly GCA_044340895.1. Classification (GTDB taxonomy): domain Bacteria; phylum Actinomycetota; class Actinomycetes; order Actinomycetales; family Microbacteriaceae; genus RFQD01. Next base: position 2,067 of record JBIISS010000081.1, on the reverse strand, counting down.
ACACTGCGACCCGTGAGGATTACGGCATCAGCGCCGGCGCTGTCAGCCACGCGGATGATCGTGCCGAGGTTGCCCGGGTCGCGCACCTCTTCGAGAATCACAACAAGTCGCGGAGTGGCATGTTCGCGCCCAATGTTGAGGGCGTTCTTGAGAGCGGTCGGAAACTGGTGAACAACGGCAATGAATCCCTGCGGCGTGACCGTGTCAGCCATGGCTTCGATAACCCGCTCCGACGCGAACTCAACGTCGACACCGGCCGCAATGGCCGTTTCGGCGATGTCGCTGTAGCGCTCGAGCGCCGTCGGCGTCGCATAGAGCTCAACGACGAGTTCGGGGCGATACGCCAGTGCTTCGGCGACGGCTTGCGGTCCTTCCAACAGGAAGAGCCCGGTCTCAGACCGGGCTCCCTTCTGTGAGAGCTTTGCAACCGCCTTCACGCGTTCCGCGCGGGGGTTGTCGAGCATGACTCTTTAGGCCTTGACCTTCGGTGCCGACGTGTCGGCCGGAAGTGCCTTCTTGGCCGTCGCGACGAGCGACGCGAACGTCTTTGGCTCGTTCACCGCAAGCTCGGCGAGGATTCGACGGTCAACCTCAACACCGGCGAGCGCGAGGCCCTGGATGAAGCGGTTGTAGGTGAGTCCGTTGATGCGGGCAGCAGCGTTGATGCGCTGGATCCACAGACGACGGAAGTCACCCTTGCGGGCACGACGGTCGTTGTAGCTGTAGACGAGCGAGTGTGTGACCTGCTCCTTGGCCTTGCGGTAGAGGCGCGAGCGCTGTCCGCGGTAACCGGATGCGCGCTCGAGGATGACCCGACGCTTCTTGTGGGCGTTGACGGCCCTCTTTACTCTTGCCATTTTGTCTTATTCCTTATTTGTCAGTCGGGGTCAGTAACTCGGTGGTTACTTGCCGAGAAGCTTCTTGATGATCTTTGCGTCGGCCGGAGCCATAACCTGCTCAGCGTTCAAGCGACGCTTGCGGCTGCTCGACTTGACTTCGAGGTTGTGGCGCATGCCAGCCTGCTGCTTCATCACCTTGCCGCTGCCGGTGAGCTTGAAGCGCTTCTTCGTCCCGGAGTGGGTCTTCTGCTTGGGCATTGTTTCTCCTTGGGTTACTCAGCGTCTGCTGAGGGTTTTGGTGCGGCCGCGGGTGTTGCTGATTTCGCGGCCGCAGGCTTGGTGGTCTTCGGTGCAGCCTTCGCCTTGGCCTTTGCGGCAGCCGGCTTCTTCTCTGCAGCTGGCTTGTCAGCGGCCTTTGAATCGGCGGATGCGCTGGCAGGCTTCTTCGCTGCCGGAGCCTTGGCGGCCGCCGCCTTGGGTGCAGCTGCTTTCGCGGCGGGTGCCTTGGTGGGCTTCTCGGCAACGGGAGTTTCTGCAGCCGGCGTCTCCACGACAGGTGCTTCGACCGGCGCGGCGGCTGGTGCTGGCGCCTTTGCGGGCGACGAGGACGACTCGACACGGGCAGCCTTCGCCTCAGCCTTGGCAGCGTCGCGCTTGGCGAGTTGCTCTGCGCGCGCATCCGACTTCGAACGCAACGGGCCGATAACCATGACCATGTTGCGGCCATCAACGGTGGGCGTCGATTCGACCGACCCGAATTCGGCAACATCTTCAGCAAAACGCTGGAGCAAACGAACACCCTGTTCGGGGCGCGACTGCTCACGACCGCGGAACAGAATCATGGCCTTCACCTTGTCGCCAGCCGACAAGAAGGAAATCGCGTGACGACGCTTGGTGTCGTAATCGTGCTCGTCAATCTTGAGACGAAAGCGCACCTCTTTGAGGATCGTGTTCGCCTGGTTGCGGCGGGCTTCCTTCAGCTTCTGCGCTGCTTCGTACTTGAACTTGCCGTAATCCATGATCTTGGCCACGGGCGGGGCAGAGTTGGGGGCGACCTCAACGAGGTCGAGGTCAGCTTCTGCGGCAAGTCGCAGGGCAACGTCGATCGCCACGACTCCGAGCTGCTCGCCGGCGGGGCCGACGAGACGAACTTCAGAAACGCGGATGCGGTCGTTGGTGCGTGGATCGCTGATGGTGTTCTCCTCTTGACGAATGTCATGTGTGGCCT
>JBIISS010000079.1:0-5282 GCA_044340895.1 Microbacteriaceae bacterium | reverse complement strand
ACGAGTGCGACAGGGATGCCGTCGACAACAACCCGCTTGGCTTTGTCTTGCTCGAGGTCGCTCAGTGCGCACACGCGTTCTCTACTCATGACGGGATTCCTTCCGCAAACTGATTGTCGAGAACTTCTTCGACGCGGGCGATTATTGAGGAGGAGCCAAGCTGTTGCGCCACCTCGTTGAGGAAGCCTCGGACGACGAGCATGCGGGCATCCGCTTCGGTGATTCCTCGCGAGCGAAGGTAAAAGAGCTGCTCTTCATCGAATCGTCCGGTTGCACTTGCGTGCCCAGCGCCGACGATGTCGCCCGTCTCAATCTCAAGATTCGGGATTGAGTCAGCTCGGGCACCGTCGTGCAGAATCAAGTTGCGATTCTGTTCGTATGAATCGGTGCCAGTTGCCTTCTGTCCGATGAGCACATCACCGACCCACACCGAGCGCGATGTGGCGGCGCGAAGCGCACCCTTGTACATGACATTGCTCGTGGTGTGCGGTGCGTCGTGATTGACATAGACATGGTGCTCAACGTGCTCATTTTCTCCGGGCGTGTACAGGCCCAGCAGCGTGACGGATGCTCCGTCTTCCGCCAAATGCGCAGACGGATTGACGCGCACGATACCGCCCGACAAAACAACGAGTCCGTGTCGAAGCGTTGCATCGCGTCCGACGCGCGAGAAGTGCGACGTCAAGTGCACCGAGTCAGTTGTCTCCTCGAAGCTGTTGATCACAGTCAAGTTCGAACCGGTGCCGAGAACGTACTCATGATTCTCCAGCAGGCGCTGGTCACCCGTGTAGCGAATGCTCACCGTTGCTTGCGTGTTGGGACTGGCCTCAACAATCAAGTGAAACGCGCGTGCAGTGCCGTCGACCACGGGTCCTGCGTCGATCTGAATCTCAATCTCATCTGTCTGGTCGCCCGATAGGGTCACGAGGCAGACCTCCCCGGTGGCTTCCCAGGATGCTGCCGAGGCACGATCTTCTGGCTGTCCTGCACGACCAACACGTGGGTCGAGAGATCCAATCCACTCCGTTGTCGCAACGAGCGAAGAAGCTCCTGCTATCGAGACGCCAACCTTCGAGCCGTCCAAGATGCCATCGACGACGTCACTTGCTCGTGACACAGGAATAAAGCGCCATGCCAAATCGCGAGAACTCATGGGCGCGAAGTCATCGCGACGCGTGCCGGTAGGACGCTCGCGCCGTGTTTGCACTGGAACAACGGCCGCGATTTCGGTCGTTGCCATTTAGCCGACGGACCCTTCCATGCCAAGTTCAATCAGCTTGTTGAGCTCGAGTGCGTACTCCATCGGAAGTTCGCGTGAAATCGGTTCAATGAAGCCACGAACGATCATTGCCATCGCTTCGTCTTCGGCCATTCCGCGACTCATCAGGTAAAACAGCTGGTCCTCGCTGACGCGCGAAACCGTTGCCTCGTGCCCGAGTTGAACATCATCAACGCGAATATCAATCGCTGGATACGTGTCGCTTCGAGAGATGGTGTCGACAAGCAAGGCATCGCATCGAACAGTGTTTGCACTGCCATGAGCTTTGGGGTCCATGCGGATTTCGCCACGGTACCCGGCACGTCCGCCACCACGAGCAACCGATTTAGACACAATGGACGACTGCGTGTTCGGTGCCATGTGAATCATCTTCGCGCCGGCGTCTTGGTGCTGGCCGGGGCCGGCGAACGCGATCGACAGCGTCTCCCCCTTGGCGCCCTCGCCCACGAGATAGACCGACGGGTACTTCATGGTTACTTTCGAGCCCAAGTTGCCGTCAATCCATTCCATGGTTGCGTTTTCGTGGGCAATTGCGCGCTTGGTGACCAGGTTGTACACGTTGTTCGACCAGTTTTGAATGGTCGTGTAGCGCACACGGGCGCCCTTCTTGACCACGATTTCGACCACGGCAGAGTGCAGCGAGTCACTCTTGTAGATGGGAGCGGTGCATCCCTCGATGTAGTGAACGTAGGAGCCCTCGTCCGCGATGATGAGTGTTCGCTCAAACTGACCCATGTTCTCGGTGTTGATTCGAAAATAGGCCTGCAGGGGAATCTCGACGTGCACACCCTTGGGAACGTAGACGAACGATCCGCCCGACCACACAGCCGTGTTGAGGGCTGCGAACTTGTTGTCACCAGACGGGATGACCGTCCCGAAATATTCCTGGAAGAACTCGGGGTGCTCCTTGAGAGCTGTGTCGGTGTCCATAAAGATGACACCCTGCTTCTCGAGCTCTTCGTTGATCTGGTGGTAGACCACCTCAGACTCATACTGGGCTGCAACGCCGGCTACCAGACGCTGGCGTTCCGCCTCCGGGATTCCAAGCTTCTCGTAGGTGTCTTTGATTTCATCCGGAAGGTCTTCCCATGACTGTGCTTGACGCTCAGTCGAACGAACGAAGTACTTAATGTTTTCGAAATCGATTCCCGAAAGGTCAGCACCCCAATTCGGCATGGGCTTGCGACGGAACATTTCGTAGGCCTTGAGTCGGCGCTCGAGCATCCATGCGGGCTCATCTTTACGTCGGGAAATGTCGGAAACGACGGACTCGTTGATGCCACGTTTGGCAGACGCGCCAGCTACGTCGGCATCGTGCCAACCGAACTCGTAGTTGCCCAGGCCCTCGAGTTCGGGGCGGTCAATGATGGTGTCTGACATGGGTGACCATTCCTTTCTCGAAATGCGGTTAAGCCAATTAGAACACTCAAATCTGAGTGAAGTTCTCCGGCAGGTGGAAGCCACGACATTGTCGGCAAAAGTTGGAGACGCGCATACATAGACTAACCGCTATGCGACGCCTCACGAGTGCTCTTCCATCGAAAATTACGCGTTCCATTCGAGCCTGGAGCTGGACGACGCTGGTCGTTCAGATTCTCATCGTTGTCACCGGTGGAGCGGTGAGACTGACGGCGAGTGGTCTGGGATGCCCCACCTGGCCCTTGTGTACCGAGGACTCGCTCGTCTCAACCCCCGAGATGGGAATCCACGGCCTCATCGAGTTTGGCAATCGACTCCTCACCTTCGCACTCGTTGCTGTCGCCGTCGTGACTTTTGTGCTCGTGGCGCGTCTTCGCCGGAGTCGACCTGAGATTTTTTGGCTGGCGCTCGTGATCGGATTGGGTATTCCTGCTCAAGCCGTCATTGGTGGCATCAGCGTCTTGACTCAGCTCAACCCCTACGTGGTTGGCCTGCACTTTGTGGTTTCGGGGATCATGATTGTGCTTGCTACCGTGCTCGTCGCGCGCACATATGTTGTGAACGTGGAGCCCGTTCCCAACGCTCAGCGCAGCAAACTTCTCTACCGTGGTGCCATGCTCGTAGCTTGTCTCCAGACCCTGACCGTCTTGCTGGGAATTCTGGTGACCGGTTCCGGCCCACACGCCGGTGATGCGCTCGCCCCGCGTAATGGGCTCAACAGCGAATTGTGGCAGCACCTGCACTCGGTGCCTGCGTATGCCGCTGTCGTTGCAGCGTTCGCGCTGGGCGTGCTCGCTTGGCGCATGCGTCGACGTGACGTGGTTCGCGTTGTCGCTGCGTTATTGGCAGTCAACGTGCTTCAGGTTGTGGTCGGACTTGCACAGGCCAACTTGGGATTGCCCCCGCTATTGGTTGGCCTGCACATGTTCCTGGCATGCCTCGTCATTTCGGCCACTGCGTGGCTAGTTTTGACCGCTAGAACGGCAGTAGCGGATCAATCGCGATAACCAAGAAGATCATCGTGAGATAGGCGTTTGACAGGTGGAATAAGCGCATTGGTCGCGGGTCAACGGTGCGCAAGGCGCGGTCGTAGAGTCGGTGACATTCGATGAGAAACCACGTTCCCGCGCTTGCTGCAACAGCTGTGTAGGGAATGCCCATTCCCGCAACGGGAATCAAGAGCAGGGTCGCAGCAACGGTAGCCCAGCCGTAGAGAACGATTTGCAACCCCACGGTGACGCGACCCCTCACGACCGTCAACATGGGAACACCTGCGGTCTTGTAGTCGTCTCGATAGCGCCACGAGAGTGGCCAGTAGTGGGGTGGCGTCCACAAAAAGATGATCAAGAACAGCACGGCCGGTGTCCACGAAAGAGAGCCGGTAACGGCCGCCCATCCAATCAAAACCGGGAATCCACCAGCCGCTCCTCCCCAGACAATGTTTTGAGGGGTTCGACGCTTGAGTAGCAAGCTGTAGACAACGACGTAAAACAGAATTGCGCCCACTGACAGTGCGGTGGCGAGCAGGTTAGTAAACCACGCAAACCAGGCCGTACTCACGAGCGCCAGAATCCATGCAAAAGCAAGTGCTTCGCGGTCGCTGACTTCACCGGTGACCAGGGGACGACCCTTCGTGCGCTTCATGAGTCGGTCGATGTCGCGATCGATATAGCAGTTGAACGCACCGGCACTACCAGCGCTCATGGCGCCGCCGATGAGAACGACGAGAACGAGTCCTAAGTTTGGGATGCCGTTCTGGGCCAGAAACATGGTCGGAATGGTCACTGCGAGGAGCAATTCCATGACACGAGGCTTTGTCAACGAGAGGTAGGCGGACACTTTTCGCTTGACTCCGATGCGCTGTGGCACTGCGGAAGTGGTGTCGGTCTGCGCCATGGTTTTGAGTCTATGTCACCGTCGCAACGGCTCTCTGACGCCGTCGAGGTCAGCACCTCAACCGATATGCTTGGGGCATTGCGCGGGCATTCGTCACGCTGATCTGGCCGTCTGATTGAAAGGCTTCGAGCTCTTATGGCTTTGGAATGGAATGACCTCGACGCGAAAGCAGTTGACACGGCTCGGGTACTCGCTGCCGACGCAGTAGAGAAGGTCGGCAACGGACACCCCGGAACTGCAATCAGTCTGGCTCCAGCTGCCTATCTGCTATTCCAGAAAGTCATGCGCCGTGACCCCAGCGATGACCAGTGGATTGGTCGCGATCGGTTCATCTTGTCGGTCGGACACTCCTCGCTGACGCAGTATGTGCAGTTGTACTTGGGTGGGTACGGTCTGGAACTTGACGACCTCAAGGCGTTGCGAACGTGGGGCTCGTTGACACCTGGGCACCCCGAGTACGGACACACCACGGGCGTTGAAATCACGACCGGACCATTGGGACAAGGACTCGCATCCGCTGTAGGTTTCGCTTACGCGGCACGCTTCGAACGCGGTCTGTTTGACCCCTCAAGCAAGCCAGGAACGAGCCCATTCGACCACTTCATCTACACGATTTGTGGTGACGGCGACCTGCAAGAGGGCGTCACTGCTGAAGCGTCGTCGCTCGCAGGGCACCAGAAACTTGGAA
>JBIISS010000080.1:0-5282 GCA_044340895.1 Microbacteriaceae bacterium | reverse complement strand
AGGAATTCGCTGCATCTCAGCCTCTTGCCGGGGCCCGCATTTCGGGGTCGTTGCATATGACCGTGCAGACGGCAGTCTTGATTGAGACGCTCGTTGCCCTTGGTGCGCGTGTTCGATGGGCATCCTGCAACATTTTCTCGACGCAAGACGAAGCGGCTGCTGCGATTGTCATCGGACCAAACGGAACGGCCGAAAAGCCGTCTGGGGTTCCGGTATTCGCGTGGAAGGGTGAAACGCTCGAGGAGTACTGGTGGTGCACGGAGCGAATCTTTGACTGGAGCTCGGAGGCGGCACGTGAGGGCGCATCGTTCATCGGACCAAACCTGATTCTCGACGACGGTGGTGATGCAACGCTGCTCGTTCACAAGGGACGGGAGTTCGAAATCGCCGGTTCCGTTCCGGCAACTGGCCCCGACGATTCGGCCGAGTACGCTGTCGTTCTCGACCTCTTGCGTTCGACCCTGGCGTCGACGCCAAACCGGTGGACCACTGTGGCCACGGAGCTGCGCGGGGTCAGCGAAGAAACGACCACGGGAGTGCACCGACTCTACGAATTGGCGAAGGCGGGCGAGCTGTTGTTTCCTGCGATCAACGTCAACGATGCAGTCACGAAGAGCAAGTTTGACAACAAGTACGGCATTCGGCACTCACTGCCGGATGGACTGAACCGGGCAACGGATGTGCTGATGGGCGGCAAGGTTGCGCTTATCTGCGGTTACGGCGATGTGGGCAAAGGATGTGCTGAGGCACTTCGCGGTCAAGGCGCACGCGTTATCGTCACCGAGATTGATCCGATCTGTGCGCTACAGGCCGCAATGGATGGCTTCCAGGTGAGCCGAATCGAGGATGTTCTCGGTGAGATCGACATTTTTGTCACCGCGACCGGCAACAAAGACATCATCACGGTTGATCACCTAATGGGCATGAAGCACATGGCCATCGTCTCGAACGTGGGACACTTCGACAACGAAATCGATATGGCCTCGCTGGAGAGCCTGCCCGGTGCGACGCGAGTAGAAATCAAACCTCAGGTTCACGAGTGGCGCATGCCCACTGGGCGCAGCATCCTTGTTCTCAGTGAGGGCCGATTGATGAACCTGGGCAACGCGACCGGACACCCGTCCTTCGTGATGAGCGCCTCGTTCACAAACCAGGTGCTTGCTCAAATTGAGTTGCACGTTCGAAACGAGAACTACCCCGTCGGCGTATACGTGTTGCCGAAGGAGCTCGACGAAAAGGTCGCCCGACTTCATCTCGACGCATTGGGTGTGAAGCTCACGAAACTTTCGTCAGCACAGGCGAGCTATATCGGCGTTCCTGTGAACGGCCACTACAAAGTTGACCAATACCGTTACTAGGGTTGTCCCTACGAATCCACTGAGGGAATCGAGGCGAACATGACACACCGCATCCTTGTGGTGGACGACGAGGAAATCATCCTCGAGATGGTCGCGATTGCACTCAATGACCGGGGCTACGAGCCGATCGTGTGCAGTAGCGGTGAGGATGCCCTCGCCGCGTTCCGCGAAGCCAAACCTGACTTGGTGCTGCTCGACATCCAGTTGCCCGGCAAAGACGGCATCGCAATTTGCCGAGAGATTCGCGCCGAGTCGGGCACGCCCATCATCATGTTGACCGCCAACGGTGAGACCGACAGCCTGGTTCTCGCGCTGGAGGCCGGTGCAGACGATTACATCGTTAAACCATACAAGTCGGAAGAACTCACGGCTCGAATTCGAGCGCGGCTGCGCCCTCAGGCGACCGAAGCGCCAGCCGCATTGGCCATCGGCGACCTGACGATTGACGTGCAGGGTCACGAGGTGCGCCGCAACGGTGAGCTTTTGTCATTGACACCGCTCGAATTTGACTTGCTTGTTGCGCTGGCATCCCAGCCCGCGCTGGTATTCACGCGCGAGATGTTGCTCGAGCAGGTCTGGGGTTATCAGTACAAGGCCGACACTCGCTTGGTCAACGTTCACGTTCAACGCCTGCGCGGAAAAATCGAAGAAGATCCCGACAATCCGCGTGTCGTGACGACGGTTCGCGGGGTGGGCTATCGCGCGGGTGCCGTCGTCTAGCGACCCATGAACAAACTGTGGCAACGCCTGATGGTGCTGAGCCCGACCCAAGTAGGTTCGGCGCTCGCGCGATTTTGGCGACGCTCACTTCAATTTCGCACGGTCGTCATCTCGACGTCACTCACGATTTTGGCCATCGTCGTCGTCGGTGTTTACATGTCGGTTTCCATCAGCAACGACCAATTTAGCTCGCGTCTCTCGCAGGTCTTGAACGAGTCTCAGCGCGCCCAGGCGGCGGCACAGCGCGTGCTCGACACCTCGGAGGCGACGGACCGAATCCGAGCGCAGTCCGTGATGAACGCAGCGCGCACTGCGATTCGAGACGCAACCTCGTCACCGTACATCGCAGTTTTTCGCGTGCCCGGTCAAGACCCCAGCGCCATTGCTCCCCAGGACTTCTCGAGCCCGGAACTCACGGGAGGCGTCATTAGCCCCACCCTGCGCGAACAAGTTCAAGGTGACTCGTCCGGGCAGTACTGGCAATCCGTTTCGCTCACCACGAGTGCAGACCGTGCCCCCGGTGTTGTGGTCGGTTCACAACTCTCGCTTCCCGGAGGCGGTAGCTACGAGCTGTACATCGGGTACGACTTCTCGCAGGCGGAGTCGACGCTCGCTTTCGTTCAATCCGTGTTGTGGCTGTCGGGTCTCTTGCTGTTGCTTCTCTCGGGTGGGGTCGCCTACTTCGTTTCGAGGCTGCTCGTGCGGCCCATTCAGGTGGCCGCCGACACGAGCGAGAAGTTGTCACAGGGTGACTTGGACGTGCGCATCCCCGAGCGCGGTGAAGACGTGATGTCGACCCTGTCGCGAAGCTTCAACTCGATGGCGAGCAATATGCAACGCCAGCTGACGGAGCTGGCCGAGCTGTCTTCGATTCAACAGCGCTTTGTGGCCGACGTCTCGCACGAGCTTCGAACACCGCTCACCACGATTCGACTGGCCAGTGACCACCTGTATCTCCATCGCAAGGAACTCACACGCGACAATCGACGGTCAGCGGAACTACTTCAAGCGCAGCTCGACCGGTTCGAAAGTCTGCTGGCCGACCTGCTCGAAATCAGTCGATACGACGCTCGTTCGATCGAATTGCAGACCGAATCAGTCAACATTGCCGCACTCGTATCGGACGTGGTTGGCAACATGATGGCTTTGGCAGTCGAACACAAGTGCGAGGTATCCGTCTCGTCTCCCGGAGGTCACTTTGACATCGATGTCGACCCGCGTCGGATTCGCCGAGTGTTGACGAACCTCGTCGGCAACGCCATCGAACACGGAGCAGGCAAACCTATCGAAGTGACGGTCGACAGTTCGGAATCTGCCGTATCCGTATCGGTGCGCGATCATGGCGTGGGAATGTCACCCGAACAGTCGTCGCAGGTGTTCGGTCGCTTCTGGCGAGCGGATTCGGCACGCAAGCGAACCATTGGCGGAACCGGGCTCGGTCTGGCCATCTCGCTCGAAGATGCGCGGGTGCACGGTGGCCGAATTGACGTGTGGGCCGCTGAAAACCAAGGTGCCAACTTCGTGCTGACGTTGCCGCGAGTACCCGACACGGAGATCAGCGCGCTTCCCATCGAACCCAACGACGGGTTCGAATCATGATGCGCCGCGGAGCTCTCGTTGCGGTTCTCGTGTCGGTGGGGCTGGTGCTTACCGGGTGTTCGGGTATCCCCACGAGTGGTCAGGTTCAACGAAGCGATGTGACGGTCGAACCGCCCGCGGCAGAAATCGAGTTCTTGCCCGCGTCACCGGTCAAGGGCGACTCGCAGGAGGGCATCCTGCGCGGTTTCATCGATGCTGCATCGAGCCCACAGAACGACTTCGGCGTCGCGAGAAAGTTTCTGTCGCTCACCTTTGCTGTCGAATGGGACCCCAACGCGAGTGTGATCATCGATGACGGAGCCAGAGAGTTTGGTGTCACCAGCGACACGACTATGACCATCGAAACTGATGTTCGGGCCAACGTCGATTCGGCGGGAGGCTATGTGGAGCTCGACTCGCCCGTGCCCGCGACACTGGACTTCTCGTTCGTCAACGAAGAAGGAGAATGGCGAATTGCATCTGCGCCGCCGGGAGTACTCCTTGAGCGAATCACGTTTGACCAGGTTTTCGGCCAGCAGGTCCTCTACTTCTTTGACCCGACCTTTACGCTCCTTGTTCCTGACGTGAGGTACTTCCCTTCCCGCGCATCGACGCCCACACGCATCATGAAAGCCCTGCTCGCCGGACCATCTGCGTGGCTTGGTCAATCGGGCGCCGTCGTGTCTGCATTCCCACCAGGCACGCAACTCGTCGCAGACACCGTTCCCATCACGGGCACCTCAGCCAGCGTGGATGTCTCTGCGCCCGCTCTCGACACGTCTGCTGAAACAAAGCGGCGAATGCTGCGACAGGCTGCCGCGAGCCTGGCAAAACTGAGCTCGATCTTTACGGTGCAATTGTCTATCGAAGGCGTTCCGCAAGACATTTCGGCTCAATCGGACGACGCAGCGGAAAGCTACCCTCAGGTCGACCCACGACCTCTGGTGATTTCTAACGGCCGCATGGGGTACTTGCAGTCGACCGGATCACTGGACGAAATTCCGCGCGTCTCGGATGCGGTGGCATCCTTCACTCCGTGGGCGGCCGCCTACTCGGGAGTTCACCGCGCCGCAACGGTCAACACGGAAGACGGTCTCTACCTCGTTCGCTCATCGGGGTCCACCGCGCTCGTCGACGCTCGAGAGAATCTCGCACCCGGTGTTTTTGACTACTACGGATACATCTGGTCGGTCCCGCGCGAACTGCCTCACGAGCTGTTCGCCAGCACAATCGGCGGAGCGAAGAGACTTGTGACCACACCGTGGCCTGACGATGGCCGAGTCGTCTCCCTCACGCTCTCGCGGGACGGTGCACGCGTCGCAGCCCTTATCGAATCCGTCGTGGGCACGAAGCTCTATATCTCGGGGATTACTCGGGATGCCCAGAATGGTCCGGTCGCCGTCGGTTCTCCGCTCGTGCTTTCTGTCTCCGGTGGTGTCGCGACGAGCGCCGTGTGGGTGGACGCACTGACTGTCGGGGTCTTGACGACACAATCTGACATCACATCACTCATCACGCTGAATGTCGTGGGTGGATCTGCGCGCTCGGTCAGCCCCGGCGCCGCCGGCCTGAACTTGGCGTCGGCCAATGGCATCGATCAGTTCTTTATGCGGTCGGGCGACGGCA
>JBIISS010000078.1:0-5286 GCA_044340895.1 Microbacteriaceae bacterium | reverse complement strand
TACGAGCGACTTCTCAACGCGATTCACAACGAGGACACCGTCGCGTCCTATCACGAGCAAGGTCGCCGACTGGGTCGACTCATGTACGAAGGACGCTGGCTTGACCCGCAGTCGCTGATGCTGCGTGAGAGCATCCAGAAGTGGGTCGGATCAGCCGTTACGGGTGAGGTCACTCTGCGACTTCGCCGCGGAGACGATTACACGATCGTCGACACGTCGGGCCCGTCGTTGAGCTACCACCCAGAGAAGCTTTCTATGGAACGCGTCGACGAGGCTGCGTTTGGGCCCGATGATCGCATCGGCCAGTTGACGATGCGAAACCTGGACATCGCTGACTCGCGCGAGCGTCTGACACAGTACATGCGTCAGGGCATCATCACCGGCGAGGCGGCGAAACTCATCACCGCGCCGCCGAAGAAAGCCGTCACAAAGAAGAAGTAGTCAGTCGCGGGCATTCACGAAGTCGACGGTTGCCTTCGTGATGTCGCTATGCGTACTCACTCGACTTGCTGTGGCCACGCCGTCACCGGCCTGAATCCCATATTCGCCGAAGGAAGCGTGATTAGCTCCCGGCACTTCATAGAACGTGGTTGTGCGGGGCAGGTTCGGGATGCTCGCAGCAATCGCATCAGGAGTTGAGAGGCCGTCGTTCTGCCCTGAGATAGACATAACGGCCAAACCCATGTCACTCATGTCTCCGGCAGGGTATGCGGCATACAAAAACAGTCCGACGACGGGTGCCGCGCTCGCCGATTCGCTCCCAAGCGAAATGTTGCCGGCCGCTTGCAGAGCCGCGACCGTGCCGCCAAGCGAATGCCCGCCGAGAACCCATTGCGCCACAGCGGGGAAAGCCGAGCGTGCGCCATCGAATGCGTTTGTGGCGAGAAATCCGATGCCCAAGGGTTGCTTGGCGATGACGACAACGTGCCCGGCGACGGCAAGCGGGCGCAATGTGGAGACGTACGCACGCGCATCCACTTTGGCACCTGGTTGAAAGAACACCCCGCTTGGCTTTATGTCGCCGGATGGCGTGAGCGAAATCTGAGTGCTGGTTTCGGCAACTGTCACCGACTTATCGGTGACCATCGCCTCGAGCCCTGTCTCGGTCGCGCCTGCCGGTATGAGCCAGCCGATGATGGCCAACCAACTGATGCTCAACACCACGAGCAAGCCTCGACCCAATCGGCGAAGAGTGGACTTCGTTCGTCGGGGCCAGAACGAACGCACTGCGGCGGCGATGGAGACGAGCAAGGTAATGGCGAGCACAATCCAGTACAGCGGATGCCCGTGCACAATCGGGTCACCGGCGAGACTCAGCGTGACTGCGACAAGAATCACCGCAAGCACAGCGACCACGCGAACAACCCAGTTGAGACCTGTGTCGAAGCGCTCGCTCTCGGCGGCAACAACGTCGTGGTTGGACATGCGTCGATTCTATTGAGTCGACATTGCGCCTGTGCTTCGTCAAGGTCGCTGGTATTGGCGCCTGGCGTCACCACTCAATGATGAGACCCACCGACCAGTAAGACGTGCACCACGTCGCAACCAGCCTCTGAGCCAAACAAAACAATTGAGTTTCTGCCCACGTTCATGTTGTGGGTTGCCGCGATTGCTAGCGTGGTCGACAGGAGGTTTCCGATGACACCGAGTGGGTCAGCATCCGAGCGGTTCAATCCGTACGAGGCCAGCATTGCGGCTATTCAACGCGCTCTAGCCGATGGACGAACGACGAGCCTTGCGCTCGTTGAGTACTACCTCGACCGCATCGCACGACTCGACCAGTCCGGCCCGACGCTCAACGCCGTCCCCGTGCTGAATCCGGATGCCCGAGCTGAGGCCATGGAATCGGACGACCGCCGCGCCCGAGGCGAATCGCGTGGCCCCCTCGACGGAATTCCGTACACGGTCAAGGACAGCTACCGCGTTGCGGGCATGACCGTTGCGGGCGGGTCGCCGGCCTTCACAAAGCTGCGTGCCACCGAAGACGCGTTCGCGATTGAGCAGCTCCGACGAGAAGGCGCAGTTCTTCTGGGTCGCACCAATATGCCTCCGATGGCGGACGGCGGCATGCAACGTGGAGCGCACGGACGGGCGGAGAGCCCCTACAACCCGAGCTTCTTGGCCGCAGCCTTTGGATCTGGGTCATCGCAGGGCTCTGCTGTGGCATTGGCGTCAAATTTTGGTGCGTTCTCGCTCGGAAGCGAGACGGTGTCGTCTGGTCGGTCACCTGCATCGAACAACTCCGTCGTAACCTACACGCCTTCTCGCGGGGTGATTTCGATGCGTGGCGTATGGCCGCTCTTCGCGTTGCGCGATGTCGTCACGCCGTATGCGCGGTCTGTTTCCGACCTATGTCAGTTGCTCGACCCGCTGACCCGCACTGATGCAACTCCCCGCGGAGACTTCTGGATCGACCAGCCGTTCGTTGAGTTGCCCGTGCCACTAGCCGACGCGCCCGCGACCTGGGCTGCCCTGCCAGGTGCGGCCGGGGTAGCTGACGCACTCGCCGGAAAACTAATCGCCGTGCCACGCGTGTACGTGGGCGACGGGGCAGCGATGGACATCGACACGCGTGCGAGCATCCTGAAGCTGTGGGAACAGGCCGCTGCACGCCTGCGTGCATTGGGCGCTGAAGTCGTGCTCACCGATTTTCCCCTTGTCGAGAAATACGAGGGTGGTGTGCCCGCGGGGGAGAACATCGAACGGCTGGGGCTTCTGCCCGACGGTTGGATGCACTACGAGTTCAACGAATTGCTCGCATTCGGCTGGGATGACTTTCTCGTCGCGAACGGCGACCCGTCGTGTCATCGTCTCGCGGACGTCGACCCCGACCAGATCTTCCCGCCGCCGCCGGGGTCGTTGCCTGATCGCTACGCCGAGGTTGAGGACTATGACCAGCGCTACCGCGTCACAGTCGGCTTGGCGAAGGCCGGGCTCGAGCATCCACACACTCACCCCGACTATGCGGCCGGACTTCGAGGTCTAGAAGAACTTCGCCGTCGATTGCTGGAGCAATGGATGGCCGACAACGAATACGACTTCGTTGCCTTCCCGGCAAACGCCGACATCGGCCCGGCAAACGCAGATACGAACGTCGAGTCGGCAGACGCCGCATGGCGAAACGGCGTGCTGTTCTCGAACGGGAACTACGCGATTCGCCACATGGGTGTGCCCACCTTGACGATCCCGATGGGCGTCACCGACGACATCGGCATGCCGGTTGGGCTCACACTCGCCGGGCGGGGCTACTCCGATCGAGCCCTGATTGAAGCAGGACTGGCCTTCGAGTCGGTTGGCTCGCTGCGAGAGCCACCGCCGATTGGCTAGCGGGCTGCCTGCTTGACGAGCTCAATGATCCGAGCTTCTACAGCAGGAGTCAGTTTGACGACTGCGTATGAGGTTGGCCAGAAACCAGACTCGTCATCGAGATCCGCTGCGTCTTGAAATCCCAGCGTCGAGTAGCGACTATCGAACTTTCCCGCGTCCTGATAAAAGACAACGGTTTTTCCATCGGCGTTCGTGTAGGCCGGCATGCCGTACCAGGTGCGAGGCATTAGGTCAGGTACCGCCGTCGTGATGAGTTCGTGGATGCGCTTCGCAACTTTCTGCCCGGCCGAATCCATGTCGGCGATCTTGGCCCGAATGTCAGCTTCACCGGACTCGCGTGTGGCCGCGCGCTTCGCCTCGAGCTTTAACTCGCGCGCACGTTCCTTCATCGCAGCACGTTCTTCGGCGGTGAATGCGCCTTCATTTTTTTCAGACATGGTTCTCCTCGTAATTCTGACCAGCGTACGCGGGGAAATCGCCTAGCCTCAACACATGAGTGATTTGAACGAAGTGGGCGAACGCGACGGCTGGCGTTGTTGGTTGTGCGATGCGCCGGTCGACCCTGAGGCTTCCGTCAATGCCGATCTTGGCCCCAGTGTCGACAGCTTCAGCGTGCAAGTTTCGAAGAAGCGCACTGACGTCATCGAGCGACTCGCGCATCGACAGTGCAACACGATGAAGGGCAAGAACCCGGCGGTTGTTGCGTGGTCACCGGACTTGTTCGTTGTTGACCCGTCGCCGATTGTTGCCACCGTTGAGCGCCTGCGTCGCAAGGGCGGGCGCGAAATTGTCGCTCGATGTCCAGACCAGAATGACGCGACGGACGCCTCGGTGTGGCTGCTCGATCGCCTCAGCCGATTTGCGCCCGACCTCGACCTCGAAACCGAGATTCAGCCCGGTGGGGGACAGTTCGTGCTGATTCTGCGTGCGGTCTAGCGAGCCTCTGGCGCGCCACAGGCCTCATGTTGACCTGTCCGGCGACTACGAACTGAGTAGGCTTAGGCGCTGACCAAAAGATTATTGCGAGAGGTAAACCATGAAAAAATTCATTCGCACGGCAGGAGCACTCGCCGTCGCCACTGTGTCGGTGCTCGCGCTGAGCGCCTGTGGTGATGAAATCGTCATTGACTCACTGAACGGTGCTGGAACGTGTGACGGTAACGCCGTTTCCATTGCCACGAGCCAAAGCGAGTCAGGCGACAACGTGACCATCAACTACACGGGCCCAAGCGTCAGTGACGTCAGCCTGTTCATGGCTCAGGGCTTCTACGTTGACGAAGCGATCTCACCTTACGGCGAACCCATCAACGCTTTTGGAATCGGGGTCGACCAGCCCTTAGGGCTGAAACTTGACGTGACCGATCCTGGCTGGTCAACCTCTGGTAGTGGCAACTCGACAACCTACTCATTCTCGGGATCCATCGCGACACTCATTGATAACGCAACAACCGTGTTTGACGACCAGCTGCCGAGCGACGCGGACATCTACAACGACACGATGCCTGTTGTCATCGGAGTGGATTGCAACGAGAGTAACGTGACCGGCGATGTAACCTCCTCGTGGCAAATTGCGAGCGATCTATACCCGAACAACATGCTCATTAACGCCCTCGAAGCTGTCTCGTCAGAGGCGATTACCAATGGCTCTCGAGTGACCTTCCGCTACCCTGCCGACGCCCTGACATCGTTTGGATCGTTCACGCCGGCAACGCCCGTGGCGCTTAGCTTCATTGCTGACAACCCCGAAATCGACAACGATTCGGTGACCCTCATGTGGGCGCAGGCATTCGCAGATAGCGGATCAGGATCAGCTTCAGGACCAGTTGCTAACCCCGACGGCACGTTCTCGGTCGACTTCACGGGAGCGAACGGCACGCCGCTTGCCGATGGAGATTACCTGCTGATTGGATTCGTGCCGAATGAGAATATGTCTGCGGCCAAAGTTGTGTTTGCCTCGGT
>JBIISS010000077.1:0-5287 GCA_044340895.1 Microbacteriaceae bacterium | reverse complement strand
ACGTCATCTCGGGCTTTTCAGACACCGACTCTCGACTCATTGAGCCGGGATGGATCTTCTTCGCAAAGCCGGGCGAAGAAACCGACGGGCACCTGTTCATTCCGCAGGCAATCGAGCGCGGCGCCGGGCTACTGGTCGTTGATCGTGCTGTGACGGCATCGGTACCGCACATCATCGTGCCGGACACGGTGGAGGCACTCGCAGACCTTGCGCGCGAAGTTGTCTCTCGCGTGCGCTCTCGCGGGCGCTTGAAGATAATTGGAATTACCGGATCCAACGGAAAGACCACAACGAAGAACCTCGTTGCCGCGCTCTGCGCCGAGCACGGTGAAACAGTGTGGCCAAAGGCATCTTTCAACAACGAAGTTGGCGCCCCCCTCACCATGCTGAGGGTGACATTCGATACGAAGTTTCTCGTGCTCGAACTCGGGGCCAGCGGCATTGGTCACATAGAGCGGTTGACTCGAATCGCACCCCTTGACATTGCTGTCGCGTTGATGGTCGGTCTTGCGCATGCCGGTGAGTTCGGCGGTATCGAAAACACAATCATCGCGAAGACCGAAATCATTCGAGGCCTCGTGCCAGGTGGCGTTTCGATTCTGAATCGTGACGACCCTCGTGTGAGATTGATGGCAGAAGTTGCGCCTGGCCCGATTAGGTGGTTTGGGCTCAGCGAGGGTTGTGATTATCGCGCATCTCGCATCTCGACCAGCTTGTCGGGCACGAGCTTCACGCTGGAAACCGACGGGGAGTCGCGACTCGTGCAGTTTAAGGTTTTGGGAGAGCATCACGTGATGAATGCCCTTGCCGCCATTGCCGTTGCCAGGGAGCTGGGTTTCCCGCTCGATGCTGTGCTGGCGACGTTGAGCGAGGTTTCCCGCGCTGAACGCTGGCGCATGGAGGTCTTGACAGGAAATGCGTTCACGGTCATCAACGATGCCTACAACGCGAGCCCAGACTCCATGGCGGCTGCGCTCAAGACTTTGATTCAGGTCGCGCCAGCGGGGAGTCGGACAATTGCAGTTCTGGGCGAGATGGCCGAACTCGGCGAGTTTTCTGGAGAAGAGCACGACCGTATCGCCTTGCTTGTGGTTCGGCTTAACATCGACGCACTTGTGGTTGTGGGTGAGGAGGCTCGACGCCTGCACATCTCTGCCATCAACGAGGGGTCATGGGATGGAGAGTCCGTGTACTTTGCGTCACCAGACGAGGCATACGATTATGTGGTTGGTCACGTCGCCCCAGGTGACGTGATACTCGTGAAGTCTTCGAATTCAGCAAATCTGCGCTTTCTGGGCGATCGTTTGGGAGAGGTAAGCGCGTGAGTACTCTGCTTCTCGCCGGGGCGATCTCTCTGGTGTTCAGTCTTTTCTTCACGCCAATCTTTGTGCGAATTTTTCGAAAGATTGGGTGGGGGCAGTTCATCCGCGACGACGAGGCCAACGATCACCACTGGAAAAAGGGCACCCCAACGATGGGTGGCATTGTCATCGTCCTCGCCGTCATCGTCGGATACTTCGCCTCAAGCTGGATTACCGGTTCGTCGATTGAGTTGTCACCTCTTCTCGTGCTCATGCTCATGGTTGGGCTCGGCACGGTCGGGTTTATTGACGATTTCATCAAGACCCACAAACAACGCAGTCTCGGCCTCAACGGTTGGTGGAAGATTGTGGGACAGGTTGTCATCGCGACAGCTTTCGCGCTCTTGGCCATCAACTTCCCGGATGAAAATGGGCTCACGCCCGCCTCAACCGAAATCAGCGTCGTGCGAGACACGGGGCTCGACTTCATGGCGCTGGGAACAGTCATCGGCATAGTGCTGTTCTGCGTGTGGATCATCGTCATCGTCACCGCGACGACGAACGCCGTCAACCTTGCTGACGGCCTAGATGGCTTGGCGTCGGGTTCGTCAATCCTCGCCATCGGCGCCTTCATCATCATCAACTTCTGGCAGTTCAACCAGTCGTGCTTCAGCTCCACAATTGACAAAGACGTGTTCTACAAGTGTTACGAGGTGCGCGACCCGATTGACCTAGCGATCATCGCGTCGGCGATTGTGGGATCGCTCATCGGGTTCTTGTGGTGGAACACATCTCCTGCGCAGATATTCATGGGCGACACTGGCTCGATGGCGCTTGGCGGTGCCCTTGCCGCATTGGCTGTGTTGAGTCAGACCCAACTCCTCCTCATTCTCATTGGTGGATTGTTTGTTTTCGACACCGCGTCCGTGCTCATCCAGCGTGGTTATTTCAAGCTTTCGGGCGGAAAGCGCGTCTTCTTGATGAGCCCGATTCACCATCACTTCGAGGTGAAGGGGTGGGCCGAAGTCACGGTAGTTGTGCGCTTCTGGATTATTGCCGGACTGTGTGTCGCGGCTGGCGTGGGCACCTTCTACCTCGAGTGGCTTTCGCGGTAGTTCTCCATGACTGAGACTCCTCGGTGCGAAGACCTGCACAGCTGGCATGCCGATTGGTCCGGACTGCGTGTGGCAGTGCTCGGCCTCGGCGTCACCGGGTTCTCTGTCGCTGACACGCTCGTCGAACTGAACTGCGAGGTTCTGGTTGTGGCGGCAACCGCAGACCAGCTTCGTCGAGACATGTGCTCGGTCTTGGGTGTTTCGGTCGTGTTGGATGAAATCGGCGATTCGGTTCCACAGGAGCTTGTGGATTTTGATCCCGAGCTCATCGTCGTGTCACCTGGCTACCATCCCAACCATCCAATTCTCAATTGGGGGCAGGCACGCGAGATTCCTATCTGGGGCGACATTGAACTTGCCTGGCGCGTGCGCGACAAGCAAACCGGGGCTCCTGCGGAATGGATTCTCATCACGGGAACCAACGGCAAAACCACGACGACGCAGCTCACGGCGCACATGTTGTTGCACGCCGGCTATCGCGTGGCTCCGTGCGGAAACATCGGCGTGCCCATTCTCGACGCCGTGCGCGATCCTCAAGGGTTCGATTTCTTCGCAGTCGAAGTGTCGAGCTATCAGTTGCATTGGATGCGGGGCGTTTCTCCAGTGGCCTCGGCGTGCCTCAACGTGGCCGAAGACCACCTCGACTGGCATGGCTCATTCGAGGAATACGCTCGGGCAAAGGCAAAAGTGTATGAGAACACGAAGCGTGCGTGCGTCTATAACCGAGCCGACGACCGCACCGTGCACATGGTCGAAGAAGCGAACGTCGTCGACGGAGCCCGCGCAATTGGTTTCGGACTCGATTCACCGGGAATGTCCGACTTCGGCGTCGTAGACGGAATCTTGCTCGACCGGGCCTTTCTCGACAATCGTCATGCCGAAGCTCTCGAAATCACGACGGTCGATGAACTTCGTTCAAACGGTCTTGATGCCCCGCACATGGTGGCGAACGTGCTCGCGGCGTCAGCACTGGCTCGTTGCGTGGGGGCATCGATTGAGGCGGTAGCCGAAGCGGCCGCGGCATTCCGACTGGATGCACACCGCTACGAAACAATTGCTTCGGTAGACGGAGTCTCGTGGATTGATGATTCCAAAGCCACGAACCCGCACGCTGCCGACGCATCGCTGCGCGCCAACGAATCGATTGTGTGGATTGTCGGTGGGCTACTAAAGGGAGTTTCGATTGATGAGCTCGTAGCGCGTCACGCGGAACGCCTAAAAGCTGCGGTTGTCATTGGCATCGAACGGGATTCGGTCCTCGCCGCATTCGCGCAACACGCGCCGAACATCCCCGTCGTTGAGGTGAACTCGAGCGAAACTAAAGGCGTTATGGGCGATGCCGTGCGTTTAGCGGCGGAGTTTGTGACCCGGGGCGACATCGTCTTGCTTGCTCCGGCGGCAGCATCGATGGATCAATTCACCGACTACGCGGAACGAGGGCGGCTCTTCGCTGAGGCCGTTCGAGCTCACGTCGGAACTTAGTTTTCTTTGAGGAGGCGTGATGTCGAATCTGCGCCCACCTCGCGGCAACCGCAGCGTGATTGACTCCTCGCGCCGTGCGACACGGCCCCAGCGTTCCCGAAACGGTGAAACTCCACCCTCGAAGGCGACCACCGCGAGAATCTTTCTCGGCAATGCGCTGCGTTCCGAGAATTCCAACTATTACATGCTCCTTGGCACAGTCGTCTTTCTCGTCATCTTTGGTTTGATCATCGTTTTCTCCGCGTCGTCGATTGGCTCATTCCTCTCGGATTCCGGGTTCTTCGGTGGATTTTTGAAGCAAGCTGGATTTGCCGCGCTGGGCATCCCGTTGATGCTTATCATCGCGAAGCTTCCTCTCGTCTTTTGGGCTCGCTGGTTGAAGGTCATGCTCCTTTCCGCTTTCATCCTTCAATTTCTGGTGGTGTTTACGCCTCTCGGTGTCGAGACCGGCGGAAACCGAAACTGGCTTGCGATTGGGTCGATCACCGGTCAGCCGTCGGAACTCGTCAAGATTGTCATCGCCGTCTCACTCGGTGTCGCACTTCCCAAAGCCATCGACCGGGTTGGCATGACCACGTGGCATGTTCTATTTCCGATCATTCCCGCTGTTGGACTGATGGCATTGGTGCTTTACGGCAAAGACCTTGGCACGACGATGATTATGGCCATCATTGTCGTGGGCGGGCTTTTGTTTGCCGGCCTCCCGATGCGAATTTTGCTCATTCCGGCGACACTCGGTGCGCTGGGCATTTTGGTCATGGCGTGGACAAGTTCCAACCGAATGGACCGCATCCTCTCGTTTATGAACGAGTGCACGGACTACATCAACGCATGTTGGCAACCGCTTCACGGCAAGTGGGCGATGGCGAATGGTGGAATCTTCGGCGTTGGACTCGGTAACTCAAAGTCCAAATGGTCATGGCTTCCTGCGGCCGACAACGACTACATTTTCGCAATCATCGGTGAAGAAATGGGACTCATCGGGTGCCTTGTGGTCATTGCCCTCTACGTTTTGTTGACCGTCATCTTCTTGCGCATCATTCGAGAGTCAGACAACCGCATGGTTCGAATTACGACCGGTGCCATCATGTTCTGGATCATCGGTCAGGCGGCGATAAACATCGGTGTCGTCGTCGGAATTCTCCCTGTTCTCGGCGTTCCGCTTCCGTTCCTTTCCTCGGGTGGAACGGCGCTCTTTGCCAACCTGGTTGCTGTCGGAATCGTTCTTTCGTTCGCACGGGCAAACCGCGATAGTCGTCGCGCTCCAGGTGCTTCAGTGCGGCGATCCGTTACTCAGCGTCAACAGTCGCCTGCTCGCACCGTTGCAGCACCGCGGGGGAGTCAACGGACGTCGCTCAGATCGGACTGGCAGACGTGACCGTCTATTTG